>JBAXHK010000304.1:0-2630 GCA_037138935.1 Actinomycetes bacterium | reverse complement strand
GATCGAATACCACTGAAAGCCGCCCATTCACTAACCAAACTCTGGACAGTAGTGAAAGCGGATATTGCCAAAGTGACCCAGCCCCTCCTCGTTTTCCACAGCGAACAAGATCATCTGGTTGAGCCATCCAATACGGCCTGGATTTTGGCGAACACTCGATCCGCCGATAAGACTGAAATCCTACTAACCCGGTCATTTCATGTTGCCACCATTGATTATGAGGCCGATGTAATAGAAAGCGGCAGCATCGACTTCGTCCGACGGGTGATTGCCAGCTGATGACATCACCTCCTCCTGAACCATCACCTGAACGAAATGATCCGGAGCAAGATAGCGCTTGGGAAGCCATCGTCGCGGATCTATCCGGTGACATGCGCATGGAAATTGGCGACCTCAATAGGCAAATAGCACCCGAGGAACCAGACCCATTTATTGAAGAACTGCTCTCCGAAGGTAGATTCGAACCGCCCGAGCCGCCGCCAATCCCGCGGCCTGACACCATCGGCAGATTCGCTTGGGCGGGGGCCATTGGCGGCCCAATCTTTTTGGTACTCATCTATGTCCTGGGGCTCGGGAGCTTTTTGACCACGCTGGCGCTAGTTGCCTCGATCGCCGGCTTTATCACCCTTGTCGCCCGCAAGCGCGAGCGTGAAGTCAGCGATGGCGAGCGAGATGATGGTGCCGTCGTCTAGCCCGACTTAGTAAACTCCCAGCATGAAAATAATTGGATCTAATTCGCGCCGTTTCGCCATTTGCGTTACCTCAATCGCGGCTCTCGTTTTGGTTTTCGCGCCGGGAGCCGGCGCCGCTAAAGCCGATCTGATTTGGTACCTCGGTTCACCAACTCGCACCGTAATTGACCTGGGATCCGCTGGATCAAGTGTCGGCGATATCTCAGTCTCAACTGGTGATTTGTCGCGTAAGCCCTCAGGGTCCGCGATTGGTTTTTACACGACCAGCCAGATCACAGTGCGCGCTGGGTTACCCGGGGGCCAAGAAAATCGCGATGTAAGTTTGACCATAACCGCGCCGGGCGGTGTGATTTACGCTAAATCCTTAATCGTCGCGACACCCGGCGCGCCACCGAGTGAAGCCCAAACTTTCGCCATTACCGGTGGTACCGGAAAGTACGCGGGGGTATCCGGTGAATCAATCCACTCAGGCTTTACCAGCGCGGGCTCGAAGATTGCCTTCTACTTCAGCGACCACTGAGCTGCTGCGAGTTAGTGCGAGTTACTACGCGCTAGGTCGGCCGCGCCGATGAGTCCGGCACGATTACCGAGCATGGCCAAGCGAATCTCCGGTGTCGGGCGTTGCCTCTTCCCGCTGAGTTTGTCCGACAAAGTCTGACGGGCGCTGGTGAGCAGGAAGTCACCGGCTTCGGAAACCCCACCGCCAATAACAAACGCCGTTGGGTCCAAAATCGCGGCTAAATCGGCCAACCCCCGGCCGAGCCAGGTACCAACCCCCCTGAAAGCTTCGATGGCAACTAGATCCCCAAGTTCGCAAGCTTTGGTCAAGTGCACACCCTGTATCCCCTCCGGAGTGCCATCGCCGAGTGATAGCAAGAGGCCAGCTTCACCACTTCTACTTGCCGCAAGAGCTCTTGCATCGCGCACGAGCGCGTTACCGCTCGCATATTGCTCCCAGCACCCATTACGACCGCAGGCACACGGTAATCCGTCCGGGATCGCGTTCATATGGCCAATCTCACCGGCCGCACCATGTGCACCGCGCAACAACACCCCGTCGATGATGATGCCGCCGCCGATGCCCGTACCCACTGTCACCATAGTTAAGTCTTCAACATCTGCCCCAGCGCCAAACTTGAACTCACCCCAAGCGGCCGCATTGCCGTCATTTTCGACCACAACCGGGACACCGACCACTTCCTCCAGTAAGGCCCGTGCCGGAACATTCGACCAACCAAGATTCGGGGCGAAGAAAACCGTGGACCTTGCCGAATCCACCGGGCCGGCAACCCCCAATCCAACGCCGACCACCGCCCCGGGGTACGGCGCACTTAGTTCGGCTACCACCTCGGCTACCACAGCTAGAGCCTTATTCGCATCATTGCGCGGTGACTCACGCCGCGCCGTGGTGACAATTGCGCCGGACTCGTCTACCAAGCCCGCCAAGATTTTAGTTCCACCAACATCAACGCCAATACTGAAAGTCATATCTTCAGCCTAGGGGTCTTTACGTTTGACGCGTACCCACGTGACGTCTTCGTCGTTGCCAACAAATGTTTCATGGCTTGTTACATCAACCGCGGTGTCTAGATCCCATTCAGTGGCACCGCTGTTTGCCGCTTGGTTCACCAAGGCATCTAGGCCAAGTGCTCGCATCGCACCCATGCCTCGACACACCAAGCACTCGGGGTGCTCATCTACATTTTCGTGCTCGTTGTGCGGGCCAACAACTGTCTGGGCGGCCCAAGTAAACAATTGCTGCAGGCCGCCCGCAATCGCACTCGGGTCAAAGGATCGCTGCTCATCACTCATGATTGCCGCCACAGTGACTCATCGGGTTCAAACGCAATCACAATCTGCTGAGCGCGCACTACCGCATCTTTCATAACACACCGGCACAACACCGGCGGGAGCGCAAGCACCCGCCGGGTCGAGCCG
>JBAXHK010000303.1:0-2634 GCA_037138935.1 Actinomycetes bacterium | reverse complement strand
GAAAAGGAATGCGATCAATCACCACGCAAATACATGCGTTACCGGGAACATCGACACCCTGCCAGAGCGAAACCGTGCCAAGCAGCACGGTAGCTGGATCAGCAGCGAATTTTTGAACCAATGCCCCAACCGCATCACCTTTGCGCTGCACCAAGAGTGGCGTGGCCTTGGTATCAAGGCGCACCCGCAGGAAGTCGGCGGCGCGCTCAACACCACGCCAACTCGAAAAAAGCGCAAGGGTGCGGCCTCCGGCAGCCTCAATGAGTTCTGCTAACTCGTCAAGGGCCTCCATCGCCACCCCATCACGCCCTGGAGCTGGGAGGTCAGCTGCTACATACAAAATACCTTGCGCCGCATGATCAAATGGTGAGCCAACATCCATGGTGGTGACATCTTGGTCGGCTAACCCGAGCGACGTCACGAGTGCATCGAAGCCACCACCGACAGTCAAAGTTGCACTTGTCATAACCACCGGGGTCTTACTAAAGAGAGCCTCGCGCAGGAGACCCGCAACCGATAGTGGGGCAATCTTCAACACCGCCGCTCGATTTTCAACAGGATCTAGCCACACCACATCGCCTTTACCCGCGGTCAGCAAAGCACCCGCCGCATCGTGAACCTCCTCAAGGGCGCCGCGCGCCTGCTGCCTGGCGGCTAAAGCATCGGTGTCCTTCTCCTTCTCGGCATTCAAAGCGGTCATGGCATTAGCGCAGGCGTCGCGAATCAGCGTCAACGAGAGCACGAGATCACGTCCGATTGGGTCAAGGCGGGTGGGACCGGCCAGAGCGGTCGCCGTGAGCCGAAGGCAATCATCAAGACCATCAGAAGCTCGCTGCAGCAATTCGATGCTCTGCGCCTCCAACAATTTGCGGCTCCGGGAAATCGCCTTATCAACCATCGCGACAAAGAGCTCACCGGTGACCGCCGAAGTTGCCCGGTCTACTAACTCATGGCCTTCGTCGATAACTACGCCGGCGTGCTCCGGGAGAACCGGGATACCTTCAAGTGCATCTATTGCCAGCATCGCGTGATTTGTGACAATAATGTCGGACTCTTGAGCTATCAACCTGCGCTTGGCCGTAAAGCATTCTTGCCCGAAACTGCACTTAGTTTCGCCAATGCACTCACGCCGGCCAACGGAAATGCTGCGCCATACTCTGGGGTCAATTTCGTCCGGATACTCATCGCGGTCACCGGTGCTCGTGTGTTCTGCCCAAGTGCGCACTGCTACGACTTGCTCGCCAAGTGCACTCTTTGGGGTGCTAAAAAGTGCAGCGCTTTCATCTTCAGGCACCGCACCGTGGAGTTTTTGTAAGCAGACATAGTTATTGCGCCCTTTAAGGACGGCGAACGTGACCGGCCGTTTTAGAACCGGGTCGAGTGCTTTGACCATTAATGGGAGATCGTGGTCAATGAGCTGCTTTTGCAATGCCAATGTTGCCGTCGCGATGACTATCGCCTGCTCATGCTCAACCGCATAGAGTGCCGCCGGGATTAGGTACCCCATCGACTTGCCCGTGCCGGTACCGGCTTGGACGATCAGGTGACCACCACCAGCCAAGGTGTCGGCAACCGCTTCAGCCATCTGGCGCTGGCCCTCGCGCGAATCACCTCCGATGGACGTAACCACACAGTCCAGAGCCTCACTTACCGCAGGCCCCTCACCCCCCGGCCCATCAGTCATTGGCTGCCTGTTGCAACTCGGTAGCCAAGCGTTCAGGCACCCTGGCGGTGATGTGAGTACCCGCCTCAACATGTTCTACGGTCAGTACATCGCCTTGGGAATGTGCCCTAGAGATTAGATCTCCGCGCTGATAAGGGATAACCACATCGACATCGCGCAGCAGCCTTGGTAAATCCTGTTCGATGGCCAGGAGAAGTTCGTTTATCCCCTCCCCCGTCTTAGCTGAAACGACAAATGCATGTGGCTCGATACGCAGTAACTCCGCGACCTTCTCAGGATCTGCAATATCGGCTTTGTTGATGACTATTAACTCGCGCACATTGCCAGCATCGATCTCATTCAAGACCTCGCGGACCGCACTTATCTGCTCCTGTGGCTCATCGTCAGAGCCATCAACCATATGCAGAATTAGATCTGCGTCCTTCACCTCCTCAAGTGTTGAACGAAAAGCCTCAATAAGTTGATGCGGTAGGTGCCTAACGAAACCAACGGTGTCGGCGATGGTGTAATCGCGGCCATTTGGTGTTCGAGTTTTACGAACGGTTGGGTCTAGGGTCGCAAATAGTGCGTTCTCCACTAAAACACCGGCGCCGGTCATTCGATTGAGTAAACTCGACTTACCGGAATTCGTATAACCGGCGATCGCCACCGCGGGGATACCAGCTCGGTGTCGTGCCGCCCGCTGCGTGGTTCGCGCTTTCTCCATTTCCTTCAGTTCTCGGCGCAGTTTGGTCATCTGCATTCGAATCCGGCGCCGATCAGTTTCGATTTTGGTCTCACCGGGACCGCGAGTACCAACACCACCTGTCGCTCCACCGGCTCGCCCACCAGCTTGACGTGACAGTGACTCGCCCCAACCACGCAACCTTGGAAGTAAGTACTGCATCTGCGCCAAGCTCACTTGCGCTTTGCCCTCTCGGCTTCTTGCATGTTGAGCGAAGATGTCAAGG
>JBAXHK010000302.1:0-2657 GCA_037138935.1 Actinomycetes bacterium | reverse complement strand
CAACAAATCCAATGCTGCAGGTTGCTGATCTGCCCACCTGTATCACCGCCGCTCACAGCAACGGCGCCTTGGTCTTGGTCGATAACACTTTCGCCACCCCGATACTGCAGCAGCCAATTAACGACGGCGCGGACATCGTCATGCACAGTGTCACCAAAGCACTGAGCGGACACTCAGATTTGCTACTCGGTGCCATAGTCTCGACCGACCCTGAAATTGCTGAGCGGATTCGAACGCGGCGAGTGCTCCTCGGTGCACTGCCAAGCGCCTTTGACTGCTATTTGGCATTAAGGGGTATCCGCACCTTGGCAATTCGCATTGAAAAGGCACAAGAGAATGCCAAGACTATTACCGATCTGCTGGCCGAGCACCCGGCAGTCTCAAGGGTGCGCTACCCAGGGTTCGGCACGATGGCGGCCATCGAAATTGCCCAAGGCTCCGATGCGGCAGATGCGGTTTGTGAAAGCACAAATATCTGGACTTATGCGACCAGCCTTGGTGGAGTTGAGTCGCTCCTTGAACGTCGGCGCCGCTGGCCGCTGGAAAGCGCCACCGTCCCTGAGAACTTAATCCGCTTGTCATTCGGCATTGAAAATGCCGGCGACCTCTGGCGTGATCTCAAGCAGGCTTTGGACTTGGTGCTCAGGTAAAAAATCTAGGTGAGCGCACTTTCGCGCTTCGTGTCGCGGGACATAAAAGCAGAAGCCATCATTTTCGGGGACTGACCGTGATGAAGTACGGCTACCACCTGCTCGGTGATTGGCATTTCGACGTCATAAAGTTTGGCTAGGTCCAGGATTGGCTGGCAACTCTTATAGCCCTCGCAGGTCTGCTTGGTAACTTCTATCGTTTGCTCAACCGATAAACCGCGCCCAAGATTTTCACCAAAGGAGCGGTTGCGCGATAGGGGTGACTGGCAGGTGGCCACCAGATCACCAACACCTGCTAAGCCCTGGAATGTCAACGGGTCGGCTCCAAGGGCAACACCGAGGCGAGCCATCTCAGCGAGCCCCCGGGTAATTAAAGATGCCTGCGAGTTCTCTCCGAGCCCCATACCGACCGCGATGCCGTTGGCGAGTGCGATTACGTTCTTGACCGCGCCCCCGATCTCAGTGCCGACTACATCAGTTGTCCAGTACGGGCGAAAGTAGTCAGTGGTGCAGGCTTCCTGCAGTGCCAAAGCGCTAGCCTCATCGGCGCAGGCGACCGTTGTTGCCGTTGGCTGGCGCCGCGCGATTTCACCGGCCAAGTTTGGGCCAGAAATCACCGCGATGCGGCCGGGCTCAACCCCGGTGACTTCGGCAATGACTTCACTCATCCGCAGCGAAGTGCCGAACTCAATGCCTTTCATCAAACTTACGACCACACTTCCGGGGGCTAACTCGTCTTTCCAAGTTTGTAGATTGGCTCGTAAAACTTGAGAGGGCAACGCGAGCACCACGATCGAAGCTCCCGCGAGCGCCTTGCTGGCATCGGTTGTCGCATGTAATTTAGCGGGCAGAGTAATACCGGGGTGGTAAACAGAATTCAAATGCTCCTCATTGACCTGCCGTGCCACGGCAGCCTCGCGCGACCACATCAGTACCTCACACCCGGCGTCGGCGAGCACCATGCCAAATGCGGTGCCCCAAGACCCACTGCCCATGATGGCAACCCGAATTTCGGTCACGAATGCTCCTCACGGTCAAACACGTAACGCTCCTCGGGTGGGGTCTCCTGACGAATTTGCGCGAGCAGCCCGGTTAGGGCATCCATCAATCGATTCGTTGCAAGGTGCAATGTATCGGCATCGAGCGGGCGATTTCGTAAATCTGACAAGTCGATGGGTGGCCCAACCAAGATCTTCATGGTTTTACGGGGCAGGATGCGAAATTCCTTGCGGTATGGGCGCATCACCTCTTGAGCCCCCCATTGCGCCATCGGAATCAATGGGCAACCGGCGGCCAGCGCGATCCGGGCTGCCCCCGTCTTGCCTGTCATCGGCCACAGGTTCGGTTCGCGCGTGATGGTGCCTTCTGGATAAACCACCACACACTCACCGCAATTAACGGCCGCGATGGCATCGCGCACCGCATCGGTGGCGTTGCTGGTTTCGCGATATACCCGAATTTGCTGGGCGCTAGTAATAATCGCCCCCACAATCGGGACCCGAAAAACAGACTCCTTCGCCAAGAATCTCGGCGGCCGATCGTTATCCCATAAGACATGCGAAGTCACGAGCGGGTCAAACCAGGAGATGTGGTTAGTGGCGACCACCATGCCACCTTGTTGCATCGTGATGTTCTCGGTGCCCTCCCAGTTCCTTTTCGTCAAAAGATTAAGCAGCGGGGTCAACAAAAAAACGGTGACCCGATAGCCCCAACCCAAGGGGTCGCGGCGCGTTATATGCACCATGCCACAGTAGTGCCCATGAGCATCACCGGTGGGCTGATCAAAGGACCAACCCAATGGGCCATTGTGCTACCAGTCAAAGCCCTGACCGGGGCTAAAACGCGGCTACTGCCAGCGGGCGACCCGGCCCGCCCGGAACTGGCTTTGGCTTTCCTGCGGGACGTTCTAAGCGCACTTAGTGATTCAGAAGCCGTTGCCCAGGTCACAGTGGTGACCGACGATGCCGACGTGCAGCAAGTTGCGGCCGAGGCCAATCACCTGTGGGC
>JBAXHK010000301.1:0-2700 GCA_037138935.1 Actinomycetes bacterium | reverse complement strand
ATCTTGATGTGGCCAGATGGTAAGGGCCCGAACATGATTCTTGACGATGGTGGCGACGCCACGATGCTCGTGCATAAAGGTAAGGAGTTCGAGGCTGCCGGTCTAGTGCCGACCCCCGATGAGACCACGTCGGAGGAGTACGGGGTTGTTCTTGAAACTCTGCGCCGCTCACTAACCGAAGATGCGACCCGTTGGACGTTGATCGCAGCCGGTATTAAGGGTGTGACCGAGGAGACCACTACCGGTGTGCATCGCCTCTACGAAATGATGCGTGCGGGTGAACTCATATTCCCAGCCATCAACGTTAATGATTCGGTAACCAAGAGCAAGTTTGACAACAAGTATGGTTGCCGTCATTCACTTATCGATGGCATCAATCGCGCCACCGACACCATGATCGGCGGCAAGGTCGCTGTAGTTTGTGGCTTCGGCGATGTGGGTAAGGGCTCGGCTGACTCACTACGCGGTCAAGGTGCCCGCGTGATCATCACCGAGATCGACCCGATCTGCGCTCTGCAGGCGGCCATGGACGGTTACCAGGTCGCCACCCTTGAGGATGTTATTGATATCGCTGATATTTTCATCACCGCCACGGGTTGCTACGACGTCATTACCGCCGAGCAAATGGGCAAGATGAAGCATCAGGCGATCGTGGGCAATATCGGCCACTTCGACAATGAAATTGATATCGCCGGCCTTGCCGAGACACCCGGTGTCGTGCGCAAAACCATCAAGCCACAGGTTGATGAATGGACTTTCGCTAACGGCAAATCGATCATCATGCTCTCCGAGGGGCGCCTGTTGAACCTTGGCAATGCCACCGGTCACCCGTCCTTCGTGATGAGTACCTCATTCACGAACCAGGTGTTGGCCCAGATCGAGCTATTCACCAAGCTCGACGAGTACCCACTCGGCGTGTACACACTGCCTAAGGCACTTGATGAGAAAGTTGCACGCCTGCACATTGATGCACTGGGTGTGCGTCTAACCGAATTGAATAAGAAGCAGGCGGAATACCTCGGCGTTGATGTATTCGGCCCGTACAAGCCGGAGAATTACCGCTACTAGTGAACTCGCTGCACTTCGAATTTGGGGCCACGGTCGACTAAACCTTCACCGCGGTAACGTGGCCCCATGATTGAAACCCCACAAGTGCAATCAACGCGGTGGGGTTTATGGGATGTACTGATCACCTTGGGTGGCGCCGTGGTGCTGGGTGTTGCTGCGGCATTACTCCTAGGGGCGATGGCGGCCCCACTTGCGCTTCAGGTGCTGGCCGGTGGGCTGGCTCCTTGGCTTGCCTTGGCCGGGTGGCCGCTGTTTATCACCTCGGTTAGAGGCAATGGCCCACGCATTGATCTGTCGCTAAGCCTTAGTTGGCGCGATGCCGGCTCGGGGGTAGTTGGCGGGGTGATAGCCCTTATCGTCGCGCTGGTGGTGGCGGTGATCACAGCGGCGATTTTTGGTGAGTTTACTTCGGCGGCCGGCGAGGTGGGCGCCGAACTAAGGGCCTTGGGCAATGTTTGGCTGCTCATTGCTTTTGGACTGATGATCGCGGTGGGCGCCCCGATTGTTGAAGAGCTGGCATTTCGTGGACTCTTCTTCGCGGCCTTGCGCAAACATGGTGAGGGTCCGGTGCTGTCCGTGGCCATCACGGCCGTGGCATTTGCCCTTTTTCACCTAGAACCGGCCCGAATCGGGGTCTTGCTCAGCATCGGATTGGTGCTTGGCATAGTGCGGTGGCGCACCGGCTCATTGGGGGCAGCCATGATCGCCCACGGGGTGGTTAACGCGCCAGCTGCGGTATTTCTCATCCTTGGTTTGCCAGGGGTGGCACCATAGGGTCATGAGCACCCAACCTGGCGCGCCTTTGTCGGCCCGTGGCCGCGTCCTCATTGTCGATGATGACCAAGCACTCTCTGAAATGTTGGGCATCGTCTTGCGGGGTGAAGGCTTTGATCCAGTCTTTTGCGGTGATGGCGCCCAGGCACTTCAGGTCTTTCGAAGCTGTAAGCCTGATGTCGTGTTACTTGATCTGATGCTTCCGGGGCGTGATGGCATTGATGTGTGCCGATCAATCCGCGCTGAGTCTGGTGTGCCGATCGTCATGCTCACCGCGAAGACCGACACCGTTGATATTGTTGTGGGTCTGGAGTCAGGTGCTGACGACTACATCGTCAAACCATTTAAGCCAAAGGAGTTGGTTGCTCGGATCCGCGCTCGGATGCGCCGCAATGATGATGCACCGCCCTTAACTTTGACTATCGGCGATCTAGCCATCGACGTCAGCGGGCATCAAGTCACTCGCGATGGTCAAGCACTTTCGCTAACACCACTTGAGTTTGACCTCCTCGTTTGCCTGGCACGGCGGCCCGGGAAAGTTTTCACGCGCGAGGTGCTCCTGCAAGAAGTATGGGGGTATCGCCATGCGGCAGATACCCGATTGGTGAATGTCCACGTGCAGCGCCTTCGGGCCAAGATCGAGCACGATCCAGAAGATCCTGCGATTGTTGTAACGGTTAGAGGCGTCGGCTACAAGGCCGGCTCGGCGTAGCCGGTTGTCGGTTATCGCTACGATGCGCGTCATCGGCCAATCAATATGAACAGGTACCTAACCGGAAGCATTGACTTCCTGCTGGCCGGTCCGCGGTGGGTAAGGCGCATTTGGCGGAGCTCGCTACTGCTGCGCGTAACCACCAC
>JBAXHK010000300.1:0-2727 GCA_037138935.1 Actinomycetes bacterium | reverse complement strand
AGCTCGGGTGATACCGACGTAGGCAAGGCGGCGTTCTTCTTCGAGTTCCTTTGGATCACCGAGGGACCTCGAATGTGGAAAAATTCCATCCTCCATCCCGGTTAGGAAAACCACCGGAAATTCAAGGCCTTTTGCCGTATGGAGTGTCATCAACGTGACGACGCCACCGAGTTCATCGCGATCAGGGATCTCATCAGCATCTGCAACAAGTGACACGCGCTCTAAGAAGTCAGTAAGGGTGCCTTCGGGGTTCTCGTTGGCAAACTCCTGAGCCACCGACTCAAGCTCCGCCAGGTTTTCAACCCGGGTTTCATCCTGCGGATCAGCCGACCCCTGCAATTCAGCTAGGTACCCACTTTGCTCAAGCACCGCTTGCAACACCATGGCGGCATCCGCCCCTGATTCAACGATCGTGCGTAGATCACTAAGCATCCGTGTGAAAATCTCAATACTGGAAAGTGATCGGGTGGCAATGCCGGGCGCCTCTGAGGCCCTATCCAAGGCAGCTGCGAACGAAATGCCGGCCCGCTGGGCCAATGCATCGACCATGGCCTCGGCGCGCTCGCCGATACCCCGTTTGGGGACATTAAGGATTCGCCTTAGCGAAACTTCATCGGTGGGGTTTGCGAGTGTCCGAAGATAGGCAACCGCGTCGCGTACTTCACGGCGCTCGTAGAACCGGACGCCTCCGACTACGCGATAGGGCATCCCGACGCGAATGAAGATGTCTTCGACTGAACGTGACTGCGCATTGGTTCGATAAAAGACCGCGACATCGCTTGACTTCAAACCCTCCTCATCACGCAGCCGCCGAATTTCGTTGGAAATGAACGATGCCTCATCATGTTCATCGTCAGCAACATAGCCAATAATCGCCACACCGGCTCCGGCGTCCGTCCATAGATTCTTTGCTCGCCTACCACCGTTTCGCGAGATAACAGCATTAGCTGCCGTAAGAATTGTTTGGGTCGACCGATAATTCTGCTCCAGCACGATCGTGCGGGCATTTGGGTAATCGCGCTCGAACTCCTCGATATTACGAATTGTCGCTCCGCGGAATGCGTAAATCGATTGGTCGGCATCACCAACTACACAGAGTTCACCCGGTGGCAAGTAAGCGGTACCCGGGCCCACCAACTCCTTGATGAGTACATATTGAGCGTGATTGGTATCTTGATATTCATCAACCAGAATTTGTCGGAACCGGCGCCGGTAGTGCTCCGCAACATCTGGGAAAAGCTGCAAAAGAGCAACGGTCGCCGATATGAGGTCATCGAAATCAAATGCGTTGGCGCGCTGCAGCCGCCGCTGATAATCACGGTAGGCCTCAGCGAGGGTTTGCTCCATGTGGTTACTTGTCTGCTGGGCAAACTGCTCGTAATCAATGAGTTCATTCTTCAAGTTCGACACCTGCGCCAAGAAAGCCCTGGGGCTATAGCGCTTGGGGTCTAGATCTAATTCGCGAATCACCATAGTCATGAGGCGCAAGGAGTCGGCTTGATCGTAGATGGTAAAAGTGCGGCTGACGCCAAGTCGGCCTGCTTCAATTCGCAGAATTCTCACGCAGGCACTATGAAATGTCGAGACCCACATGGCTCGCGAACTTGAGCCGACTATCTCCGCAACTCGCTCCTTCATCTCACCGGCAGCCTTATTGGTGAAGGTGATCGCCAAGATTTCGCTGGGTTGCGCGTCGCCGGTAGCGAGCAGATGGGCAATGCGGCGGGTGAGGACCCTGGTCTTGCCCGAACCCGCCCCTGCCACAATCAACAAGGGGGTAACCCGGTGCTCAACGGCAGCCAACTGGGCCGGATTTAGGTCTGAGGTGAGCTCAGCCATCGGCACCGGGTTGGTTGTCACTGCTGCATCGTAGGCAAGGTGCCTGACACCACGCGTCGGCGGCTAGACCTAGTTGCGCCGCCCTGCAGGTCAGCGGTTGGTGCAAACTAGCGGACGTACCCAACGATCGGCGCGTTCGCCGAGGCCGCGACCGATGAAGTAACCAGAATTTGGCCATCGGAGCCCACCGGAGCTAAAACCAGCGCCGCATAGCGAGTATTTGCCACCACCGGGGCCGATCGGGTTGCCGGTGGTTGCCCGCCGGATGCGTAGACGGTAACCGTGCCGTCCGTCGGACTCTTCTTAGTCTGCACCCGAAGTAGCACCGCCTTGAGCTTCTTGACTCCTGGTAGTCCGAATTGCTTCGCAACCTTGAAACTCTTGGTTTCACCCGCGGTGAACTTGCTACCGAAAACAAATCTGGGTGACAGCGCAATCGCGGTGCTCGGGGTAGTACCGGTGCCATACCCTAGGACTTCGACGCGAAGATTGACCGCCGGTTTTTTTGAGGCGGCCAAGCGCACCGCGCCACCGGATACTGGAACTAACATCACAGCTTTATGCATTGTGGCTCGGGGGAAGCGGAACTTCGCCGAAGCGCTTTTATCAGTGCGCCCGATGCGAACAGATCCACCGCTCGTTGCATCTTTACTAGTTATGAAAATTAATGCGGAGGTTGCATCTGCCGGCACCCCGATGAGGTTTACGGTGCGCTCCTCGCCAGGCTGCAATGGTCCATCGGTGGTCGACTCGTAGCCAACCATCGAGCCCACGGGGAAGAAATCCACCGGCCCTATCGGCGCTGCCGGCGCGGGTGCGACCGGCGCATTATTTGCTGGAGGTTCGGTGCTCGCACCTGTGCCACCCTTGCTCTTGGTGTAATACCCA
>JBAXHK010000299.1:0-2730 GCA_037138935.1 Actinomycetes bacterium | reverse complement strand
GATAGTCTGCTTTAGTCGACCTCACCCGTACTGACATTATAGGATACTGACGACCCTTTAGTGCTTGGGATTATAAATCACAACGACGGCGGTTGCCTCCAAAATCCTGGTCGAAATTGCGGACGCTGATCCCCTCTTGACCCGCGACCTTGGCTTGACCCGCATGAACGCTCCGGGCCTTGTGGTTGTCAGCCCCGATAGCTTGCTGGCCTAGTCCGGTGCGAGTACTGCAGTGACGCTCAGTTGATCGCCACTTTCTAGCAGCAACTGCGTTATGCACCCGGCGGCCTTGATGTCCTCGGCCGCAAGTTGCAAGCGGTCGAGCACCTCACTAGGTGCGGTGATTGTGGCTTGACTGAGTTTGGCCCGCATAGAGACATTGGCGTCGCTTTTGGCTTTACGGATGCCGGAAATTGCAACGGCTAGATCGTCGAGCAACTTAGGGTCTTGGCCTTTGGATAGTGCTTCAAGAGTGTCACTCGCTGGCCAAGTTGACCTGTGCACCGAGCCCACCTGCCACCAACTCCACACCTCTTCGGTGACAAATGGCATGAACGGTGCGAACAACCCGAGCAAAGTCTTCAGGGTGGTGGCCAACGTGGCCTTGGCCGACTCCGCTTTGGCATCACCTTGTGCACCGTAGGCACGCTCTTTCACTAACTCCACGTAGTCATCGGTGAAGTTCCAGAAGAACGACTCGGTCACTTCAAGGGCTTTGGCGTAGTTGAAGTCATCAAAGGCGGTTGTCGCATTTTGCACCGTGATTGCCAGGCGCGCGAGCAGCGCCTTATCAACCGGTTCGGTGATGGCGCTGTCATTCTCGGTGGCTTCGAGCATTAGAACGAATTTGCTGGCATTGAGAATCTTTATTGCGAGGCGACGGCCGATTTTCATCTGGCCGACATCGAATGCGGTGTCGGTGCCTGGGCGCCCAGATGCTGCCCAGTAGCGCACCGCATCGGAGGAGTATTCGTCTAGCAGGCTCATTGGCGTGACGACATTGCCTTTGGACTTACTCATCTTTTTGCGATCTGGATCCAAAATCCAACCGGATATCGAGGCGTGAGCCCACGGCACGCAATCACTTTCGAGATCTGCTCGCACCACACTGCTAAAGAGCCAAGTGCGAATGATCTCGTGGGCCTGGGGGCGCACGTCCATCGGGAAGACTCGCTGCCACAGATCTTCATCGCGCTCCCAGCCGCCGGCGATCTGCGGGGTCAATGAACTGGTGGCCCAGGTATCCATGACATCGGGGTCGCCCATGAACCCACCTGGTACTCCGCGCTGGGCATTGGTGTAACCGGCGGGTGCATCACTGCTGGGATCAATAGGCAGTTGGTCTTCACTCGGGATCAACGGGTTGTCATAAATGGGGTTGCCCGCATCGTCAAGGGGGTACCAAACTGGTAGCGGCACTCCAAAGAAACGTTGGCGTGAGATGAGCCAGTCACCGTTTAGGCCTTCAACCCAATTTTCATAGCGCACGAGCATGTGAGGTGGGTGCCAAATGATGTTTCGCCCGCGCTCGAGTAATTCGTCGCGAAGAGTTGCGTTGCGCCCACCATTTGCGATGTACCACTGCCTTGTCGTGACTATCTCAAGTGGCTTGTCGCCTTTCTCGAAGAACTTGACAGCGTGAGTTATCGGCTTCGGATCGCCAACCATGTCGCCGCTAGTGGTCAAAAGTTCAACAGTGCGCTCCTTGGCGGTGTGAGTGGTGGCGCCGGCGAGGCTTAGGTAATTGCTCATGCCGGTTTCACTGGTGATCCATTCGGGAACGTCGGGCAAGATACGGCCGTCCCAGCCAATTATCGGGCGGGTTGGCAGTTGTAACTCGCGCCACCAGATGACGTCGGTTAGGTCGCCGAAGGTGCAGATCATCGCGATGCCCGAACCCTTTTCCGGGTCAGCGAGGTGATGCGCAACTATCGGCACCTCTACGCCAAAGAGTGGCGTGGTGACGGTAGTGCCGAAAAGTGGTTGGTAACGCTCATCATCTGGGTTAGCGACCAGAGCGACGCAGGCCGCTATTAACTCGGGTCGAGTAGTTTCGATGAAAACCTTTTCATCTGGGTTCGAGGTTTTACCGAACCCGATTCGATGGTAGGCGCCTGGGCGCTCGCGGTCTTCAAGTTCAGCTTGGGCAACAGCGGTGCGGAAGGTGACATCCCAAAGAGTTGGTGCCTCGGACTGGTAGGCCTCACCGCGCTTGAGGTTGCGCAAGAAAGCAAGTTGGCTCACCCGCTGAGCGTTAGCATCAATTGTTTGGTAGGTCTGGCTCCAGTCAATCGACAGCCCCATGCGACGCCAGAGTTCTTCGAATACGACTTCATCCTCCACCGTCAACTTCTCACAAAGTTCAACGAAGTTTTTACGTGAGATAGGCACCTGTTGTTTGGCATCTGGTTCGGCCGGGGGGATAAACGCTGGATCGTAAGGCAAACTCGGATCGCACCGCACTCCGAAGTAGTTCTGCACCCGGCGTTCGGTCGGTAGACCGTTGTCGTCCCAGCCCATCGGGTAGAAGACCTCAAGGCCGCGCATGCGCTGGTACCTGGCAATGCAGTCGGTGTGGGTATATGAAAAGACGTGACCTACGTGGAGTGAGCCGCTTACCGTTGGCGGGGGAGTATCGATGGAGAACACTTGCTCACGGGTTTTGGTGCGATCAAAGCGATAGGTGCCCTGCTCCTCCCAGACTCCTGCCCACTTTGCCTCGATGCCCTC
>JBAXHK010000298.1:0-2755 GCA_037138935.1 Actinomycetes bacterium | reverse complement strand
ATCCACCGGCAACCGGGGTCTTAGCCCACGTGATACTCCGGCCGCACGTCCAACCACCGGTACCACCGTTGGCCCACTGCTCGTACGACGGTTTCCAACTTGAGTCTGTGCCCCAACTGGCCTGCCACGGGGTTTCACCCACCTGCGCGGCACACGCCTCACTTTGGCTCACGCGTTCATAGGACTGCACCCACACCGAATCCGCTACAGCAACCCGGGCACCAAACAACATGCCCGCCAACACCACCAACGCTGACAAGGTCGCAATGAACGTCCTAGCGCGAACAGGTTTCACAACCGACACCAATCTTGGTAATCGCTAAGGGGATTCAAACCAGCGAGCGCGGTTCTCTCTGAGTGCAACACCAACATATCCTAACCCCCCCCCGACCTTTAAATCAAGGAAACCGCCACCACTTGCACTCAGTAATTAGCGACGATCAATCAGGTCCGCGATCCGGCGCAAATCATCACCATCAGCGCACTCAATAACAATCTTGCCCCGCGCCGCGTTCTTCATGAACCCATCAACTTGCACCCTGGTATCAAGTTGATCAGCTATTCGCTGCTGCACGTCATTTACCAAGTCAGCCATTGCCGTTTCACGACTTTTAGTTTTACGTTGTCGTTTCGTGCGTTCGCGGCCATCGGCCGCCCCGACAAGAATAAGTTCTTCAACCGAGCGCACACTTAAGCCTTCGGCCACGATGCGCTTTGCCATTTCTTCCATTGACTGCTCATCTTCAAGTGATAACAAAGCGCGAGCGTGGCCTGCGCTAAGAACACCGGCCGCAACTCTGCGTTGCACATCAGGCGGTAACCTCAATAACCGCAACGTATTTGAGACTTGCGGGCGCGAGCGACCAATACGTTTAGCTAACTCTTCTTGGGTGCAACCGAAGTCAGCAAGCATCTGGGAGTAAGCCGCAGCTTCTTCCAAAGCGTTTAGATCCGCGCGATGTAAGTTCTCTAACAGTGCATCGCGCAGTAACGCATCGTCTTCGGTATCGCGGATGATGGCGGGGATCGCGGTTAAGCCAGCTTCACGGCAGGCACGCAAGCGCCGTTCACCGGCAACGAGTTCAAAGCCGCTACCTGCCCGGCGCACCACAACTGGTTGCAGCAGGCCAATCTCTTTAATTGAGTAAACAAGTTCAGCAAGTGCTTCTTCTTCGAACACCGCGCGCGGTTGGCGAGGGTTCGGGACTATTGAATCTAAGGGGAGTTCGGCATAAACGGCCGCCGGGCCAGTTGGGGCGCCTGATTCGACCGTTTCATTGGGGCTGGTGGCAGTTGGTTTGGTCTTGGGGGTAACTCGAGCGGTGGTATCGGTTGGGATGAGCGCGCCCAACCCTTTGCCGAGGCCGCGCTTAGTTGGATTACTCATTGGCACTACCTTCCCAAATTATGGTGGAAAATTGGCCAATTACTGTCCGTTTCGTCATATTTTGTACCTTATTTCCTGTGGATAACTTTGGGGATATCACTTGATGGCAGCGAACTCGAGGGCGGCTTCTCGATAACACAGGGCCCCTGCTGAGGATGGGTCATAAGTGAGGACGGTTTGGGAGTATGAGGGTGCTTCAGAAAGTCGAACCGATCTGGGGATCACGGTTGAGAGCACCCTGGTGCCAAAGTGATTGCGAACTTCATCGGCCACCTGTGAGGCCAATCTCGTGCGTCCGTCATACATCGTCAACAAGATGGCACTGACTTCAAGTTCGGGATTTAAGCTCGCCCGGACCATCTCGATGGTGCGCAATAATTGGGATAGACCCTCGAGGGCGTAGTACTCGCATTGGATTGGCAGCAGTACCTCTTCGGCCGCAACCAGCCCGTTTAGGGTTAGTAGCCCTAAGGAGGGTGGGCAATCAATGAGAATGAAGTCCAATGCCTTACCCCCCGCTAGCCCGGTACCAAGGTAGGTGCCGATGGCCCGGCTCAAGGCGAATTCTCGGGCTTCAGCATTGACCAGCTCAATCTCGGCCCCGGCGAGATCAACGGTAGCGGGCACCGCGCAAAGCCCCGGGATATCGGGGCAGGGCGCAATCGCGGCGGCTAAGCCTGCCTCCCCGCTTAGCACCTCGTAGATGCTCAGCACGCCCTCAACGTGGGAAATCCCCAGTGCGGTCGAAGCGTTGCCTTGCGGATCTAAGTCGATTACCAACACCTGATGGCCGGCTTGGGCTAGGGCAGCCGCCATGTTCACGGTGGTCGTGGTCTTTCCCACTCCGCCTTTTTGATTGGCGACAGTGATGATTCGGGTCACTCCGGCCAGCCAAGGCCACTGGGTTTCGTGTTTGTTTCACGTGAAACATCATCCGCATTCGGGGATTCGGGCCAACCCAACCCAGCCGTTAGGGAATCAATCTTTCCGGTTTTTGGGGTTTGTGGGGGCATGGGTTTCATTGTGCCGCACCCCGAGTCGCCAGCACCACGGTGGTTACCGGATCCACGACCCCCCGGCCGCAGACGACAATTCTAAGATCATTGATGCCCAAGGCTGCTGCCACCGGCTCGGCGTCCGCCAACTCACTGGAAACTGAACTGCCTTTAAGTGCCACTAGGGATCCACCAATGCGCAGCAGTGGCACTGTCCAACCTAGTAACTTGGCAAGTGGTGCAACCGCCCTGGCGGTCACTACATCCACCCCCGCCCAATCCCCCTGCTTAACTAGGTCCTCCGCCCGAACGCGGGTAACCGTGACCTGCTCCCCGAGCCCCAACTCGTTGACCACGGCCGTTAAAAAATTGG
>JBAXHK010000297.1:0-2767 GCA_037138935.1 Actinomycetes bacterium | reverse complement strand
CCGAAGGCCTCTGGGTTATTGGCGACACCGCGAGCTTTGATGGGGCTGATGGCAGGCCACTGCCGATGGTTGCTCCGGTTGCGCTGCAGATGGGCCGCCATGTTGCTAAGCAGATCAGTGCACGCCTAGCGGGCCAGCCACTTACGGATTTCGTCTACAAGGACAAAGGTCAGATGGCAACTATCGGGCGCCGGCGCGCGGTCGTAGAGATGCCTGGTGGGATGAGAATGCACGGTACGCCGGCTTGGCTGGCCTGGTTGGCGCTGCATGTTGCTTATCTCGCGGGTGGACGAAACCGGGTGAGTGTTATGGCCGACTGGATGTGGAATTACGCCGTATGGGGGATTGGCCCGAGGCGCACCATAATCGATTAGCAGTCCCATCGGACATTTCGTGGGTGCGCACGTTTTTGTCGTGAAACCGGCTAAAAAGATCGATTACACGACAAAAACGCGCGCGCCCAGCAAAGTCTTCGCCGCCTATGCCGATCTGCAAGGTGGCTTCCCGCCTTATCCCGCTTGGATGACCGGGGCCATCTCCTTGTTGTATTGCGAGAGCGGCACCAAGCACTGGCCTTCGCGGCGGCCTTCCTTCCAGCCCCGATCGGTTGGCCAAATCGCCCACCAGCTCGGGAACTTCGAACCGCCGTTGTAGCGCTTAGCAATTTTTGAGCAAATCGCCCGCGTACGTTTTTCGACGTTACTGTTGCCGGGGAATTTAGTGCCTGGGCCACCTAGGTCGCGTGTCGCAACCATGATCCAGTTCTTCTTCGGGTCGGTACACGGGTAGCTCTCAGTATTGCGCGCATTGGGTTGTGCCGGCGTGCAGAAGTTGAAGTAATCGACACCGCTGGCGACGACGAATGCGGCCGCGGTCGACGTGAGTTCGGTGAGTTTTAATCCGGTCTTTAATACTGCATCACAACGCACCCAGCGTTCACCAGCTGACCACTGGGTGTCGGTGGGGAAAATTGCGAACGAGAGCCAGCGACTTGGCAGCGTGCGCCCGGGCATCGCGACGTAGGTATTAAGTGCGTTGGTGTCGCAGGCGGTGGCGGCGGCTAAGCGGGCACCGGGGGTGGCCTTCGAGGGTGGCCCGAACGTGGGTTTAAGGCTGCCCGTCCAGTAAGTCTCTGCGGTATGCGGGCCGGTGCAGGCCAGGGCTGGGGCCGGCGATGAAACCTCATCGCGCACCGTTATCTGGTAGTCGTAGCAGGCACCGACCGCTGGCGTGGCCGCCTGGGCCGGGGCCGCGAACCCGATTGCCAATACCGCGGGGGCCAGCAGGCCGATAGTGAGCGCGGCAGCCCCCGCGACGTGGGCCCTTGACCAGTAAATGTGACTTTTGTGGCGCATGTGTCTCCTGAGAGCAGTTTTCGGGGGTTGGGCCCACTGTAATCACCCACTATCGGGGTGTGGGTTGTCCCCGGCCGGGCAGCACGGCACACTTACGCCCATGCCAACTATCAGTGTGATTGCCCTCAAGGGCGGCGTAGGTAAAACTTCCGTGGTGCTAGGGCTGGCAAGTGCCGCCACCGTGCGCGGGTTGGCGACTTTAGTCGTCGATCTAGACCCCCAGGGCAATGCCACCTCCTTACTTTCCACCCACGCCCACAAGACCACGGTCGCCGAGGTACTGGCCCACCCAACCCGAGAGACCGTCGAAGCTGCATTGACGGCGTGTGATTGGGAGCTGGCCCCCGGTGAAGTAGATGTGCTGCCAGGGCATCCAAATGTCATCCGCTTCGACTCATGGAGCGGTGGCACCTTGCGCCCCAAGTTGGCCCGCGCGCTTTCACATCTCTCGGGCTACGACCTCACCCTCATTGATTGCCCACCGTCTTTGGGCGCGCTAAGCCGCGAGGCCTTAGCCGCCTCGGATTTCGCACTAATTGTCACCACCCCGAATTTCTTCGGCTCACAAGGTGTTGCGCGCGCGATTGCCGAAGTCGATGAGATCCGCAAGTCCGTCAATCCGCAGTTGAAGTTGGCTGGCATCGTGGTAAACCGGGTGCGCTCGACCGCCGAGGAGCATGAATACCGCAGGCAAGAGTTGACCGATATCTACGGACGCGTGACTTTAATGAAGCCGGTCATACCCGAGCGCATCGCGGTGCAGCAGGCGGAGGGTACCGGCCTACCGGTCCACCGCATCCGTACGGCCGGTGGGCGCGAAGTCGCCGACATCTTTGACAGATACCTGAACACGTTGATGCGTAAAAGCTAGGCCCACAGCCCTAAACGCGGTAGGAGTTGGGTAGTGAGTCACGTGTCACATGGCATTTTGGCTCAAATTAGGCAGTCCGCAGAGGCTCTGCGGTGTGGAAAGCCCTAGGGTGGCGCTCGTGAGAATCCTTGTTCCGAGTGAGACCAGGCCCGGTGAGCACCGAGTAGCCATCGTCCCGCAGGTAGTAGCCAAGTTCACCGCATTGGGCTTTGAAGTCCATGTTCAAAGTGGTGCCGGGCGTCATGCCTTTGCGAGTGACGATGCCTATCGAGCAGCGGGTGCGACCATAATTGATGACGATCATCTCCCGGGCGCATTCGAAAGCGCAGATGTCATCGCAAGCGTGCGCCCCCTTGACTCCCAGCGCGCATCGACGCTGCGCAAAGGCACCGTCACCGTTTCATTCGTTTCACCAGTTGGCGATATTGAGACGATTCGCGGATTGCGCGGCGCTCGTGCGACCGGAGTTTCGTTCGATGTGTTCCCGACCATCTCGCGGGCGCAGTCAATGGACGCATTGAGCTCACAGGGCCTTGTTACC
>JBAXHK010000296.1:0-2781 GCA_037138935.1 Actinomycetes bacterium | reverse complement strand
TTCTGCAAGCCCTAAGTAGTTTTTAGGTAACGTGTTTTTGGCACCGTGTCGACACCCGGTCATGCACTCACCGCATTCAATGCACCCGGTGCGTTCTGGGCCGACGCCGCCAAAGAAGGGGTCGGGGCTGGTAACACCGTGGCCGGAGCCGAAATAGACACCAACCGGAGTGAGCCGAAAGGTGTGTCCCACTCCCATGTCGTCGGCAACAGCCTTCATGATCACGTCGCTAGGAGTCATTGTCGGGTTCTCGGTAACCCCAAGCATTCGGGCCGCTTGATCGTAGAAAGGTGTCAACTCATCGGCCCAGTCAGTGATGCCCACCCACTGCGGGTCCGTGAAGTATTGCTTGCCCGGCACGTACAAGGTATTCGCATAGTTCAAGCTGCCGCCGCCGACTCCGGCCCCGGCTAGTACAACCACATCCTTGAGTACATGTATGCGTTGCAGCCCCGTCAGGCCCAACTTTGGGGCCCACAGGAACCGCGATAGGTGCCATGAATTCTTGGGGTAGGTAGTTTCATCAAATCGGCGGCCAGCTTCCAGGACACCGACCCGGTAGCCCTTTTCAACCAAGCGCAAGGCGGAGACGGAGCCGCCGAAACCCGACCCGATGATGACGACATCGAAATCCATTTCACTACCGGGCATTTGGGCGCCTTCCTCCGAGGGTACTACTTGAATCCAAACTTCTTCATGGCTCCAACCGCATTCGCAAGGGTGCCACCCCAGCGCTCATTTGACCACCCGAACGGGGCACCGAAACCAAATACCCGTTGCGTCGCGATGGTTTGCGCCTCGGTGTATTGCAAGAAACCCTCGCTGCCGTGGCGGCGCCCCAGCCCAGAATCGCCCATCCCACCCATGGGGGCGCGAACACTGCCCCAGGCGGCGGCGTAACCCTCATTAATATTTACGGTGCCCGCCTTGAGCTGAGCGGCAATTTTGTGTCCCGCATAGGTGTCGCGGGTTAGGACCGATGCATTTAACCCGTAGAAGGTGTCGTTAGCCATAGCAACCGCCTGCTCATCGGAGCTAAATGGGTAAACCGCGACCACCGGGCCAAAAGTTTCGTCGCGGCATAACTCCATATCCTCGGTGACTCCAGCCAAGACCGTTGGCTCTAGGTAGTACGGGCCCACCTCGGGCCGCGCCCGCCCACCAACAAGCACCCGAGCACCATGCGCAATGGCGTCGGCAAGGTGCACCTGCACTCGATCTAACTGCCGCTGTGAAATAAGTGAACCCATATCGGCACCCCAACCGATCTCAGCAACCATCCGCATCGCGGCAACGCGCGGCAAGAATAAATCCAGGAATGGCTGCATTACTTCTTCATGGATATACATACGTTCAATCGAGACACAAAGTTGACCGGCATTGGCAAAACAGGCACGCACCGCTATCTCAGCTGCGCGCGCAACGTCTACATCGGCGCGAATGATCATCGCGTTTTTGCCGCCCAACTCCAGTGAGCAACCGATAAGTCTTTCACCACACCGCCGTGCCACCTCGCGGCCCACCTGAGTCGAACCGGTGAACATCACATAATCCACTCGATCGATTACCATCGGCCCAACAACTTGACCATCGCCAGTGACAACGCGAATCACCGATTCTGGGACCCCAGCCTCAATCATCAAATCAACAACCCAAAGGGCGGTCAAGGACGTTTGCGCATCTGGCTTCAGCACCACGGCATTACCGGCCAATAGTGCCGGGATAGCATCGCTCGCAGCCAAGGTGAGCGGGTAGTTCCACGGCGAAATAATGCCAACTACGCCCTTGGGATGTCGCAACTCCAGAACCCCAACGATCACAGGAAGCACACCTCGATGGCGCACCGGTCTCATTAAGCGCACCGCATCACGCGCGTAGTGCCGAGCGACGATCAGCACATCAAGGATTTCTTCCATGGCGTCGCGCCGGGCTTTACCCGTCTCACGCTGAATGATGTCTAGGCCCTCATCGCGTCGCTGCATGACTAAGTCGTGGAACTTCAAGAAGATGCGAGCACGTTCTTGAACCGGGCGCTGAGCCCACCAGCCTTGGGCCTTGCGCGCGGTGGCGACACAAGCAGCTACATCGACTTCGGTAGATATCGGCATTGAATAAAGGACAGCCCCGGTAAAAGGTGCAATTACCTCACGTCGTTCGGGGTTGGTTCCAACGGCCGCATGCGCGAGCAACCGCTGGATGACAGCGGGCTCCATTTCAACCCCAACAGCAACACTCATCGGCATCCCCTCAGGCCGTGACAACCATTTCAACCCTTTGAAACTCCTTAAGATCGCTATACCCCGTTGTAGCCATCGCTTTTCTCAGGGCGCCAGCAATGTTCATGGCACCGGCCGCATGGGTCGATGGCCCATTAAGAACTTCGGCAAAGGTGCCGACCTGCGTCAGTAAATTACGCTGACCGCGAGGTAGTTGGCCATGCCAAGCTTCGGCACCCCAGTGTGCCCCGCCACCTGGAGCATCGGTCGCACGAGCCAGCACCGAGCCAAGCATGGCGGCATCGGCACCACATGCGAATGCTCGCACGATGTCACCACTTTGGCCCATGGATCCATCGGCAACGACATGCACATATCTGCCACCGGATTCGTCCAGATAGTCGCGACGAGCAGCAGCCACATCAGCGACCGCACTTGCCATCGGGACCCGAACACCCAAGACATCCGAAGTTGTCATAGAAGAACCCCCGCCAAATCCAACGAGTACTCCAGCTGCACCGGTCCGCATTAAATGCAACGCCGCTTGATAAGTCGCACACCCACC
>JBAXHK010000295.1:0-2782 GCA_037138935.1 Actinomycetes bacterium | reverse complement strand
GAATGAGCATGTCGGTCCAAATCCCACCGCTCATCTTGAGGTATTCAATTGGTGGTGGGGCCGGATCCCGACTGGTGATGCGCGCCATAGTGAGTCTGCCGAGGGCACCAGACCTCGCAGCTTGCTGGACGCTGGCGTGCCCAGGATCAAATCTTCGATTGAACCCAACCATGAATGGCACCCCGGCCGCCTCGGTTGCTGCTATGGCGGCATCAACCTCAGCCAGAGACATGCTTATCGGTTTCTCGCAGAATACCGCCTTGCCGGCGGCGGCCGCTTTGATGATCAGTTCACCGTGGGTTGGGGTGGCGGTGCAGATCGCGATGGCGTCAACATCAGGGGCGGCAAGCAGCTCATCGATATCGGCGGCGGCAGCAACATCAAACTGGTTAGCGACGAAGGCCGCGGTATCGGCCGAGATGTCGTAGACGGCGGTTAGCCGCGCATTTGGTACTTGCTCGGTGATGACACGCGCATGTAGTTGGCCGATCCGGCCAACTCCGGCGATGGCGATGCCCAACTTGCCGGTTGTCTTCATGGCCTGCGCCTCCAGATCGAGTGCTTGCGTTCGCCTGCATATTGTGGCACGCTGCGTTGGACCGTTCCAATACCCGTTCCAATACCCTGGGAAATCCACCATGACTGACCTAATGTCAAGAGTTGCCTCGGCCCCTATCTCCTGGGGGATCTGCGAGGTACCGGGCTGGGGGGCGATGTTGCCCACCGGCCGGGTATTGGGGGAGATGGCCAGTTTGGGGCTCTCGGCCACCGAACTCGGCGCCCCTGGATTCCTGCCAACCTCCCCGGAGGCGGTGAAAGCCGAACTCGCCGAGTTCAAGATGACTTTGCTGGGCGGATTCACTCCGCTGGTATTACATGATCGGCGCCAGCGGGCTGCGACGATCGCCAGCGCCATGGCGACCGCCGCCTTATTCGAGCGGGCCGGTGCTACCGAGTTCATTTCAGCGGTGGTGATGGACGAGGGCTGGTCGGCCCCGCGAGCCCTGGATGCGGCTGAGATGTCCCACATGATCGAAATGTTCGACATCATCGATGAAATTTGTGCGGCACACGGGCTGCAGCAGGTACTGCACCCACACGTTCAAACCTTGGTTGAAACCGCAAGTGATGTGCGACGGGTACTCGATAATTGTGCGGTCAAATGGTGCCTGGATACTGGTCACCTCGCAATCGGCGGCGTCGATCCCGTTGAATTCGCGCGCGAGGCGGCCGAGCGGGTTGGTCATGTGCACCTAAAGGATGTGAACATGAAGATGGCTGGTCCGGTGCTAAGCCATGAGATGTCGATCATGGCTGGTGTCCAAGGTGGACTCTTTACCCCGCTGGGGCAAGGTGATGTCCAAATCTCGGAGGTGATCGAGACTTTAGAGCTTGGCGGCTACCGCGGGTGGTACGTCATTGAGCAGGACACCGCGATCACCGGTGCGCTACCTGATGCCGGTGCCGGGCCAATCTCCGCAGTCTCCGAGTCCCTAGCCTATCTTCGCGATGTAGTAGCCCCCAAAGTAAATCGGTAGTAGGACACGTTATGGCTTTGGACTTAATCACAGTTGGGCGGATCAGTGTTGATCTTTATGCCCAGGAGCCTTATCAATCTTTTGCGGACCCGCAGACATTTAGAAAATCCATCGGGGGCAGTCCCACCAATGTCGCAGTTGCGGCAGCCCGCCTTGGGCTTGCGGCAGCGGTGGCAACCAAAGTCGGTAGTGACCTGTTGGCACCGTATGTCCTGGGTAAGCTCACCAGTTTCGGTGTCGATACCGAATTCGTGGGGATTGAGCCCGGGGGCCAGACCCCGGTAGTGCTCGCTTCATTGGACCCACCCGAGGATCCATCCATCATTTTTTACCGGGGTGCTGCAGCTCCCGATACCAATATCTTGGCCTCGGATATTTCACCAGCAACTATCCAAGAGGCCAAAGCCCTGTGGATTAGTGCCTGTGCATTGGCTACGGGTGAAACGGCGGCCGCCTGTTTCAATTGGCTTGAGCAGCGTGCGCGAAAGACCCACACCTTAATTGACCTAGATTACCGTCCAAGTTTGTGGTCGGATGTCACGCCGGCACGGGCCGCCGCCCAGCGCGCAATTGCCTTATCGACGGTGGTGGTGGGCAATATCGCCGAATGTGACATGGCGATCGGTGAGACCGATCCGGTTGCGATAGCAGATAACCTGCTGAATCGCGGTGTCACCTTGGCCTGCATAAAGATGGGTGGTGGGGGAGTTCTGCTTGCCAGTGCGACCGAGCGGGTACGTGTTGAGCCATTGCGAATCCAATTGGTCTGTGGTCTTGGTGCCGGGGATGCGTTTGGTGGCGCCCTCGTTTATGGGCTTATTAATGGGTTGTCGCTTCTTGCTATGGGCGAATTGGCCAACGGTGCCGGAGCCTATGTGGCATCGCGATTGATGTGTGCTGATTCCATGCCACAGTTGGAGGCGCTGACCGATTTCATTTCAGTGCATCGGAAGGGATCCAGCACGTGAGCGTATTGAAAACTCCGCAATACCTCGAGCTGATTGAGACCCGCGTGCGCGAGCCAGCGGCCCTGGTGCGGGCATTAAGTGGCCGCACCAAAAGGTCGATCGCCGGGGCCGATGGGCGGCTCATGCTCCTTGCCGCCGACCACACCGCGCGCGGCATGCTCGCCGCCGGCAGCGATCCAATGGCACTCGCCGATCGGTTTAACCTGCTGGATCGGCTGATACGAGGGCTGGCTACCTCCGGTGTCGATGGTGTTCTAGCCAGTGCGGACATCCTTG
>JBAXHK010000294.1:0-2787 GCA_037138935.1 Actinomycetes bacterium | reverse complement strand
GTCGAACATCCATTCATTCTTTGGATGGTTCACCCGGGCTATTACCCGCGGAACTCCGTATTCGGTCTTGGCCAAAAGTGAAACAACCAGGTTCACTTTGTCATCACCGGTAGCGGCGACAACCACTTGACATTCAGAGAGTTTGGCATGGTCAAGTGCTGAAATTTCGCAGGCGTCTGCGATGAGAAAGTCGGCTCCATCAACAGAACCTGGGCGCACGGCATTTGGGTCGCGGTCAATGAGAAGTACAGAATGGCCTCGGCCTAAAAGCTCTTTGGCAATGGACCTGCCAACTTTGCCGGCTCCGGCGATCGCGATTTTCATGACGAGCTCTCCGGGCCAGTCTCAAAGATGTTCTCGACGGCTTCGCGGTGATCGACCAGATACAAAGCGTGGATGATGTCACCATCTTGTACCACCGTGTCCGGTCTCGGAAGTATCGCGGAGCCGAAGCGGGTAATGAACGCAATGCGGGCGCCGGATGCCTCCTCTAACGAAGTCGCGCGGTGCCCGGCCCAACCGGTACCGACATGAACTTCGGCCAACGCCATGACCCCGCTTGGGTCGCGGTACTCCTCATGCGCTCCCATGGGTAAAATCCCTCGAAGGATTTGTCCGGTTGTCCATGCCACGGTCGCGACAGTCGGGATCCCGAGTCGCTGATAAACCTCGGCCCGGCGCGGGTCATAAATTCTGGCGACCACGCGGTCAACACCAAAAGTTTCACGGGCTACCCGAGCGGCAAGAATATTGCTGTTATCGCCACTGCTTACGGCGGCGAATGCCCCGGCGCGGGTAATACCGGCGCTTTCTAAGGTCTCACGATCAAACCCGATGCGGGTAACTGTGATCCCAGCGAAATCATCGGGGAGCCGCCCAAAAGCCGTTGCAACTTGGTCGATGACCGCAACACTGTGGCCGAGGTCGCCGAGGCGTCCAGCAAGTAAAGCTCCTACGCGGCCACATCCCATGATTACTACGTGCACGAGCCAAACCGTACACGCCGGACCACACCCAGTTCCACCACCATCACAGTTGTCGGGATAGATGGGCGTAACATGATCAGTCGTGCCTATCTCTGATGGTCTCAAGCGCCTGTTTTTTGGACGGGCGCTGCGCAGTGATCGTCTCAGCGACTCCTTGCTACCAAAGAGAATCGCCCTGCCGGTCTTCGCCAGCGACGCGCTTTCATCCAACGCTTATGCCACCCAAGAAATCCTATTAGTTCTGTCATTGGGTGGTGCATCCCTTTATGCCTTCGGCGGATGGATTGCCGCAGCGGTTGTGCTTGTTTATTTCACCGTGGTGGCTTCATATCGCCAAAATGTTCACGCCTACCCAAGTGGCGGCGGCGATTACGAAGTTGTGTCGACGAACTTAGGGCAGAACTGGGGGATCTTCGTCGGAAGTGCGCTATTGATCGATTATGTTCTTACGGTTGCAGTATCTATCTCATCAGCGATAGCAAACCTTGGGTCCGTTATCCCAGTAATAGCCGAGCACAGTGTTTGGTGGGCGGTCGGCGCGATTGTGGTAATCACTTTGCTGAACCTGCGTGGCATTCGTGAATCCGGGTCGCTGTTTGCGATCCCAACGTATTTTTTCATGGCGTCAATTTTCATCATGATTGGTGTCGCCATATGCAAGATGGCGACCGGGGCCAATTTGGAGGCCGAGAGCGCTAACTGGGAGGTGGTACCTGAGGCAAGTTTCGCCGGTGCCGCCTTGATCTTCTTAGTGGCACGCTCATTTTCTTCAGGTACGACCGCCCTTACTGGTATCGAAGCTGTCGCGAATGGTGTGCCATCATTTCGTAAGCCAAAGTCTAAGAACGCCGCAACGACTTTGCTGATGCTCGGCTTGATCTCAACAACAATGTTCGCGGGTATCACTTGGCTGGCCCTTAAAACGCGGGTTCAGGTAACCGAGTTCGATAGAGATCTGATCGGGCTACCAGATGGGCAATCCCAAAAAACCGTAATCGTCCAAGTGGCCAGTGCGGTATTCGGAAACTTCGAAATTGCGGTTTTGGTGATTTCACTATCAACCGCGCTCATTTTGGCACTCGCAGCCAACACGGCCTTCAACGGTTTCCCGGTACTTGGTTCGATTCTGGCGCGCGACGGGTATTTGCCGCGCCAACTGCACACCCGTGGGGACCGGTTGGCGTTTAGCAATGGCATTTTGATGCTCGCCGGCTTGGCGGTCGTACTGGTTGTGATCTATCAGGCAAATGTCACAAACCTAATTCAGCTCTACATCATCGGCGTATTTGTTTCCTTCACTTTGAGCCAACTCGGCATGATCAAGCATTGGAACCGGCACCTTCGAGCTG
This sequence comes from Actinomycetes bacterium, assembly GCA_037138935.1. Lineage (GTDB taxonomy): Bacteria > Actinomycetota > Actinomycetes > S36-B12 > S36-B12. Next base: position 452 of record JBAXHK010000294.1, on the reverse strand, counting down.
AGACGGTTCCTGCTGAGCGGCGCAAAATGTTCAGATCGCGGGCCATTAATTCGGTGGGTTTTCTCATGACCGGATCGGTGCTGGTGATCGTGCTTGCGACAAAATTCACCAAGGGCGCATGGATCGTGGTTGTCGCCATGCCACTTATTTTTCTGTTGATGCGCGCGATCCGCAGACACTACGACCGGGTGGCCGCGGAGCTGGTAACTACCGATGATGACAAAATCACGCTGCCAACGCGCGTGCATGCGCTGGTGTTAGTGTCAAAAATTCACAAGCCAACATTGCGGGCCTTGGCCTATGCCCGGGCCACTCGACCATCGGTACTTGAGGCTATTACGGTCAATGTCGATCCCGACGAGACTCGCTCATTGGAAGTGGAGTGGGAGCGGCGGGCAATACCGGTAACGCTAAAGGTTTTGGATTCGCCTTACCGTGAAGTCACCCGTCCA
>JBAXHK010000293.1:0-2803 GCA_037138935.1 Actinomycetes bacterium | reverse complement strand
AGTTCATGAGCCTCATGACTGCCGGCGGATGCACCGGATGGCACGCTCGCCTGGCCAATCGCGCCGCTGGTCAACCGAGTGCGTGCAGCGACCGTCGGCGTGCCGCGTGAATCGAGGGCGATCCACGCGAAGATGTCAGCGATTCCACAAAACGAAGGCACGTTCTCTCCTTGCAGGTGGGGACAGGGGCCGGGTGGGGCGGAACTCATAAATCTCGCTCGAACAACTGCCACACCTCTTCCAGAGTTGGTGGTGGCTCCAGTGCGATGGCGACCGCCACCGCCCTCACGAGATCAGACTGGGCTGAGTCAAGGTACTCGACCCTGCTCTTCCCATCAACCCTAGCGAGTGCCAGCAAAGCGATATGGGTGAAGAGGTATTGGGCATCGTCAAAGCCCGAAGCGCTGCCCTGCTCGACATACGACGCCTGGAATCGCTGCGCAACCCGCAGGAAGTCGTCGGATGATTGCTGCCGAGCTACCGACTTGAGAATCAGATGGTGGAGGAGGAAGGCAACGTCGAATGCTGGATCACCGATGTGGGCGACCTCGAAATCGAGGATGAAGGGACCCGAGTTCCCTACGAGAATGTTTTTCGGCGAGAAGTCCCCGTGCACCACGCTATGGCGCGTATCAACCATCCTGCGCACGGCACCTGCGGTGATGCGAGAGAGGCTTGAGTTGTGCTTGGCCACTTCCCAGTAGTACGGGGAGACCCGCAAGTCAATGAAGTTCACCTGATCACGCATCCGCGACGTCGAAGGAACGAACGCCTCCGCACAATGCCACTGGGCGAGAAACTCACCCAGGCGCTGACCGGTGTCAGCTCGGGTCACTCCCCCGAGCAGCTCATCCTTCCAATTGACACAGTCGGCAGAAGCGTGGCTGATTACCAACGCGAACATTTCAGCATCGACGTCCACGACTACTGGGGCCGATCCGGGGCAAACACGGGATGCCAATTCGAGGGCCTCGGACTCGATCAGCGAGCGACCAGGGTCCGCGAACCAATCGTCGTTCACCCGCAACTTCGGAAGTGCCTGCTTGACGACGAGGCTTAGATCTCCCTGGCGCACGGAGAAAACGGAACTGGACACCCCTCCCAAAAGCATCTCCACCGCCACAGGTGAGTCCGCCGCTAACACTCCACGACGGACCAAATACTCGGAGACAGTCGACCGCTCGAGTGTCGGAATCTGGTTCACGAACGCCTGCGCCGATCCCATACCTCCGGGTTCGCAAGAACCGCGGGTCGTTCGCCGTCCAGAACTTCGAGTGCTCTTAAGATCGTCAACCGCTTCAGTTCGACAACTGATTCCACGCTCGCAAATGCCGAGTGTGGCGTTACGATCACGTTTTCCAGATCGAGGACCTCCCCAGGCGGCTCGGTTTCAAACACATCCAGCGCGGCACCCGCGATCACCCCATTTTCCAGTGCCCCTCTGAGTGCATCGATATCCACAAGGCCGCCGCGCGCGGTGTTGATCAAGTAGGCCGACGATTTCATCCGCTCGAGGTTGGGGGTGTTGACTAGGTGGTGGGTCTGCTCCGACAGTGGAGCATGGAGCGATACATAGTCGGATCGCTCAAGGAGTTCGTCCAGACCCACAGGAAGAACGCCGCTCGCTGCAACCAGATCCGAAGAAAGAAAGGGGTCATAGGCTAGAACTACCAATCCGAATGCCTGAGCCTTTTCGGCCACCGCTCGCGCATTCCGGCCGAAGCCGACGAGTCCGAGAATCTGACCACGGATACGGTGCACATCCCCTGCAGCCTGGACACTCCAGTTTCCGGCCCGCGTAGATCTATCGAGTCGGGCGACACCACGGTTAAGCGCAAGGAGCAAGGCCATCGCATGTGTCGAGACTTCATCGACGCAATAGTCCGGCACGTGCGTAACTGGAATGCCTGCCTTGGTTGCGGCTCGTAAATCGACGTTGTCGATTCCGACGCCGTATCGAGCAATCACACGGCATTCCTGCAATCGCTCTATGAAATCTGCAGGCAGGACCGCGTGGCATGTGACCACCGCTATCGCTGTCACAGCTCCGCTGAGCCATTGTTCAGGATTTGTCGCACCCGGATCGAAGGCGAGACTTCCTCCAGCGGCAGCGATCAGATCCTGTTCGATAATCAGATCCTCGAAGACGTGATCAGTGAGATAGAATCTCGGACCAGACATCAGGTCCCTTTGCCCTCTCCCAGCATGGTGAATGTGACACCATCGGAACGAATGGGCGCATCGGAGTCGGCGGCTACAGCGCTAACGCGCCCTGCGATCGCGTTGTCGAACACGATTGAGTTGCCGTCCACTTAGACCCCTTCACGTTCTGGCTACGCCTAACCGAGTATACCGTCGATCGAACCAGCCCACCCCGTACTCGTCGAGACTGCTAGCCAATGCGGGGGTCAATGAGGTCACTCAGTGCTTGAAAAGGCAACCAATGAGATTGACATTCGCCCCAGAGGTGTAGCTCGCATTCTATGAGGCCAGGAACAGGACGGCACCGGCAATGCCATCAACTTTAACCCTGCAGCCGATGGGAACCTTACAACAAGATCCGCGAGCACCTCGTCTGGAAGGTCTGTGCGAAGCATGGGGGTGTCGGCCACGCCGGGGCGACAGTATTGATCAGGATCTGGTCCGGACCGTAGGCGCGCGCGAGTCGTCGGCACATCGTCACAATGCCACCCTTGCTCGGCGCGGGCGATACGTCAGAGCATCAGCGCCAGCTCAAGGGTTAACGACCGCCGTTCGCTCGCCTTGTCGCTCTGCCGCCGCAAAGACCACCCCCTCGCTTGCT
>JBAXHK010000292.1:0-2804 GCA_037138935.1 Actinomycetes bacterium | reverse complement strand
GCCCTAAAACAAGACCAAATAATCAATATAAGTCTCGTCATTTTGACAGTCTTAGGAATGTTCCTGACCTACACCAAGTGGGGCAGGGAAATCTACGCGATAGGAGGAGCAGCTCAGGAGGCAGTTACCGCGGGTGTTCCCAAGATCAGGCCTATCACCATCAGCTTCGCAATCTCGGCTGGTTGCGCGAGCCTCGCTGGAGCGATGGCTTCCATTCGAGGTGGCAGCGCCGCTCCCGAGAACTACTCCGGGCTCCTGCTCGCTGCGGCCGCCGCTGCGCTGTTGGGCGGGGTAAGTCTCTATGGAGGGCGAGGCTCGGTCATCAACGTCTTCATTGGCTCTGCCATTTTGTCGCTGATTGCAAGTGGGCTGGCCGTCCGAGGAAGTGATGCCGCAACAGTGCAGTTGGTCACAGGGACGTTGCTCCTCATTGCCATTGTTCTCGAACTCGTCATCGCGCGATACACCCGTGTCGGCAATTCCACACCTAAATTTTTGCGAAGACGCAGTTCCCTGCGGCCAAAACAGCCAGCGATTACAGTGCAATTTAGGGAGGACTCATGAAAGGTATTATCGATCTCGCGGATCGTGTCATCTTGGTATCAGGAGCCGCAACAGGCATTGGTGCCGCGACGGTCGCGCTCGCATTGCAAGCAGGCGCTAGCGTAATAGCGACTGACATCAGCGATGCAGGAGATGTGCTCAGGGCGGCTCTTACAGATGGTGGCGATCGTGTGGTGTTCGAAAGGCTCGATGTGACCCAGGCTGATGATTGGTCCCGAGTTGTTCGCTCAACTCGGGAGCGATTTGGAGTGATTAACGGCTTGGTCAACAACGCGGGCATGCTCGGTTCTGGCAATCCGGTCCATTTAGAAGACGAAGCAGTCATGCGCAGAGTTTTCGATGTGAACACCATGGGGATGATGCTGGGGATGAAAGCGGTGATCCCAGGGATGATTGAAATCGGATTCGGGTTCATAGTAAACGTAAGTTCCGTTTGGGGAGTCTCGGGCGTCGCCAATAATGTTGCGTATCAGACTGCCAAGGGAGCAGCAGTAATGCTGTCTCGAAATGCGGGCGTCACGTATGCGCCAATGGGCATCCAGGTGAACTGCATAATCCCCGGATACGTTAGAACGCCCATGTCAGATGGCGTCACGACCTCAGAAGCGGAGCTACTACTCGCAATGACTCCGGTGGGCCGTCGGGCTGAGCCGGCGGAGGTCGCACCGATGATTGGATTTCTGTTGTCTGACGGAGCTCGCTTCATCGCGGCAACTACGATTCCGGTTGATGGCGGAATGGCGGCTCTGTGAGCCCACCGGTCGACTCGCCCCCCACCGAATTTTTCCGCTTGGGTGATTTTCCGCTGGAAAATGGTCAGGTGCTGGTCGATGCCAAAGTCGCATACAACAAGTACGGCGAGCTTAATTCCGAGAGGAGTAATGCGATTGTCTTTCCCACCTGGTTCGTAGGCTCAAACAAGGACAGCGAGTGGTTGATTGGGCCAGGTCGTGCTCTAGATACTGATGAGTTCTGCGTAATCGTTCCGCACATGTTCGGCAACTCGGTGTCGACATCTCCGTCTAATGCTTCTGATCAGCAGCGCGGACCAAACTTCCCGCGTATCGATATAAGAGACAATGTTCGGGCTCAGCACGAACTGGTGGTGGGACATATTGGAGTTCGGGAGGTACAACTTGTTATTGGTGGCTCGATGGGAGCCTTTCAGGCCTACCAGTGGGCGTTAAGCCATCCAGATATCGTGCGCCGCTTCGCAGCATGTTGCGGCGCCAGTCGGGTTAGCGGTCACTGCTACGTCTTTCTAGAAGGGGTTAAGGCGGCTTTACTTGCCGACGAGAATTACGTCAATGGCGCATTTGCGGCTAAGCCCGAGCGCGGTCTGCGTGCGGTGGGACGGGTGTACGCCGGTTGGGGACTGTCTCAGTCCTTCTACGCCGAACGGCGATACGAGGACTTGGGGTTCTCGTCGATCGAGGGTTTTCTTGTTGGCTTTTGGGAGGCGTTCTTCCTCGGAGTCGATCCAGAGGACATGTTGAGTCAACTTCACACTTGGCAGCATGCTGACTTGGCCCTCACTCCTGGATACGACGGCGACATAGATCGCGCTCTTGGCAGCATCGAGGTGCCAGGGCTTTTGATGCCCGCAGCTAGGGATCTTTATTTCCCGGCTTACGACATGGAAGCAGAAGCCGCCAAACAGAAATTGACCAGCGTCAGTGTGATTCCCGGAGTGTGGGGACACCTTTCGGAGAGTGGCCTCGACGCGGCCTGCTCAATCATGATGGCAGAGCAGATTCGAGTCTTCTTAAATCAAGGATGAGTCCAAACTAGGAAGGAATATCAACACGGATGATTAGCCTAAACTGGGTAATGAACTTACCTAAATCGCTTACCGAAGAGCAGTTCGAGAAGTGGTACCTCGGGATTCACACGGGCTTTGCAAAAGAAACCCAAGGTATTATGCGGTACAACATCAACCGCTATGTCAGTCATCAGCCGAAGTCAGCCCACGGGAAATTCCACCGGGTCGCCCAGGAATGGTGGGAAGATTTCGATGCGATGGAGGCAGCCTGGAATTCGCATTCTGGGCTTGCGCTGCTTGGCGATGGTCAGGCCAACATGGGGTTGGATCCGGGGACGCTACCGGGAATTGCGATAACTGAGGATCTAAAGTTGCCAGTTGCATCTCCCGCGCTCTTCAGTACCATCAAAAGGGGCTACCAAGCGCGAAGCGACGGCACTATTTCTAGGGTTTTCGGTTTCGGTTTCTGTACATTGCC
>JBAXHK010000291.1:0-2813 GCA_037138935.1 Actinomycetes bacterium | reverse complement strand
GGCCTCATCGAACTCTGGAGTGACAACCACCCCGACCACCGATCGGCCGTGTTGCTCGGCCGCAACCGAGACTCCCCATGTCGGCATGTGGTGGAGGTAATTTACGGTGCCATCGAGTGGGTCGACCACCCAGCGCACCCCAGAGGACCCAAAGCGCTCTCCGCCCTCCTCGCCCAGCAGCCCATCGGTTGGACGGGCGCCCAGCAAATTTGCGATCAGCAGTTCTTCAGCACCCTTATCCATCTCCGAGACCAAATCTGAGGGTGTTGACTTAGTGCCGACAAATAGGTCTGCCGGACGTTCATCTCGCAAAAAACGAGCCGCCTCCCAGGCAGCATCCCATGCGAGCGGTAACAGCTCGTGAGTAGTGAGCACTTCTGCGAGCGGTGGTACCGGCCTGAGTTGCATTTTCCTATCTTGCCGGGTCACATAACCGCCAACACAGGTGGTCGCGGTAACGTCACAGGGTGCTCAGTACCTATCGTGAGGTGTTACGTCTTCCTGGCGCACTCGCGTTTTCATCGAGTGGACTGGTTGCCCGCCTACCTATGGCCATCGTGGGTTTGGGGATCTTGCTCTTCACCAGTGGTGTCACCGGCTCCTATGGGCTCGCCGGAGTGATGTCGGCGGCTTTCTCGCTCTCGGCTGCCGCGGGAATGATTATCTCGAGTCGCTTAGTCGATCGCCTCGGGCAGCACAAAGTCTTGGGCTGGTTAATCGCCGGCGAGAGTTTGGGCCTGGCCTTGTTCATAGTGAGCATGGAGTTAGCGTGGCCGCTGGTAATCTCGGCCACAATCGTGGTCGGCGCCGGTGCTTGCTCCCCGGCCATCGGGCCCGCTGTCCGAGCGCGCTGGACATTTGTCATCTCTCGGGTCGAGTCAGCTTCATCCCCAAAACTACGCACCGCATTCGCACTTGAAGGTATTTTTGAAGAGATTATTTTTACGGTCGGACCGCTCATCACCGCCTGGTTGGCCATTTCGTTAGCCCTTCCAGCCCCCATAATTTTAGCGATCGTCATCGGCGTTGCCGGCACTCTGGTTTTGATAAGACAGCGATCAACTGAACCCACTCCGGCCCCACTGCACCAATCGAAAATTCCACATGTTGCGGCTTTTCGACGCTCTGGCGTGCTGCTGATGATCTTGTCGGCTATCGCCACCGGGGCGATCTTTGGCTCATTCGAAGTTGCGATCGTCGCTTTCACCGCCGAGCAAGGTGCGCCCGAGGCATCAGGACTACTTCTTGCAATGTGGGCGCTGACGTCAATGTTCGGCGGTCTGTGGTTTGGCTCCAGGCATTTTCGCGCACCGTTATCACGCCAGTTGGTCGTCATCACCGGGTCATTGACGGTTGCGCTAGCGATAACACCATTTTTGAATTCCTTGACGACTCTGACACTTGCCACCGTAATTTCCGGGGCGCTGGTGGCACCGCTTTTGATAACCATCTTCAGCCTGGCCGAACGATTAGTCCCCAACGCCCAATTGACCGAAGGCTTGACTTTCATAAATTCTGGGCTCACGGTGGGCTTCTCACTTGGCGTTGCTGCCGGCGGATACCTAATTGACGTCTCGGGGGCCGGGCTCGGCTTTGCTCTTGGTGTTGGTGCCGCCGCAGCCGCGTTTTTGGTCGCCGTTATCGGCCAAAGACGCCTTCAGCGCTCGGTGCGAGCCGATGGGTTGATCCCGCCAACTTCGGCATTAAACACCGAGCCAATCCCCGGGCCGGCCCCCGGTGGCTTCAATATCGACAACCGGTAATGACACAAGTTATGGCCTGTATCCCCACTCCGAACCCATAACGCGCTAAGTTCTGAGCATTAGCACCCGCCACCAACCTACGGAGCTCGCCCTGGAACCGCTCAGTGCCAAAGAGATTCAGGCCCGCGTTCGCGCCGGAGCCTCCGCGGAGATCGTCGCGGCCGAGACCGGGTGGCCACTGGATAAAGTCCAGCGTTACGCCGGTCCACCCCTTGCTGAGCGCGAGTACGTTGCCGGCCGAGCTCAACTGGTCGAGGTCCGCCGAACGGGTAACTCAGTAACCCTCGGCGAGACCGTTGCCCTGGTTTTAAGTGCTGATGGTGCCGCCGATATATCGTGGGATGCGGCCCGGCGCGCAGATGGTAAGTGGATTGTCCTTGTTTACTTCACCAGCCGCAGTGACACCCAACAGGCGTCCTGGACGTATGACAATGTTGGTCGAACCGTGCACCCGATTGATGAAACCGCCCGCCGCCTCATGGGCGTCAGCGACGATCAGATCTTTGATTACATCACCGACGAGCAGGCACCCGCGATCAAGGTAGAGGTAGAAGTCGAAATTGACCGCCCGCGCCTATCGGCCGTACCCGATGCCCCGCCGGTGGAGATTTTCGCGGTGGAAGAACAAGCTCATGTCCTTGATGTGCTAATCCCAATGGCTGAGCTAACCGAGAAGCCGCAGGTTCGGCCGGCCGCCAAACCTGCTCCAAAGCCGAAGGTCAAAGGCAAGCGCGCTAGTGTGCCGAGCTGGGATGAAATCCTTTTTGGTGCCACCCGAGGGGATGACGTTTAACTTTAACCGGCCCATTAAAGCCCGTAGTGCCTAGCCTTCGAGTACTAAGCCTCAAAAGGTAATGGCTCACGTGACATATGTTCGGCCCCAGCACTTATTGCGGTTTTTCGAGCTCGGTAGTGCCGTCTGCAAAGCACTTCGTATGAGACGACCGGAATATCATCACGCGCAGCCGCGCCATCGCCCACGTCACCGACCATTACTTGGCTGCCTTCGACGACCACGACGCCATCTACGGTTCGCGCATTGTGAATTGC
>JBAXHK010000290.1:0-2819 GCA_037138935.1 Actinomycetes bacterium | reverse complement strand
GATGATGCGCGCGTTGTCGACACCACAAATTTCACATTGATTGAAGTTATCGAGCAAGTGTGCAACCTTGCTGCTGGCGTGCAGCGGTGAGTGGGCCTGATTTAGCGCAATTGGCAGGCCGGGCAGCGCATTCGCGAAATATTGGTGCCCTGCTAGCACGGACGGCATATCGCATTGAGGTGCACGGTCGCCACCATGTCCCCGCTCACGGCCCAGCCCTGCTCGTGGGAAGCGACTTAAATTTGTTTTCGGCCGCAATAGTTGCATCGGTGGCTTGCCGACCAATTCACACACTGGCTCCCGGGGCGCTGACGCAACTAGGTGATATTCCGGTGATTTCACCGGGAATTGCCGCCGCGCAGTGGGCACTTGAACTACTCGAGGCGGGTGCTGCGATCATGGTGACCGCGGACGTTCCACCCCCTGGCTATTTATTGGCGCACGGGTCGGTCCCGATCACTCCGGTAGTGGTAATCGGTGGGTCGGGAAAGGTAGCGGAGGATCCACCCAGGTTGCGCTCTAAAATCGAGGTGTACTTCTGTGCACCACACACGATCGAGACCAGCGCGAGCGAATCCGATACTTCGGATCCGTGTGCTCTTCGGGTGGTTCAGGGCTTAAACGAAAGGGTTCGTCAGTTGACGAGCGACGCTAGAAATGAATGTGGCAGGCGAAGTGGCCGGCCGGCAATTGGAAGGGTGCACCGATGAGTGATGGATGGGTTGCCGTAGGCGACGAAGATGAAGCCGAGCTCGATCTCAGCGCCGACGAGCCAAGTGCTGCCGGAGTTGACGATTACGGGGTTGACGACGATGAGGCGGACGGTGCCGAAGATTTAGTGCTGGAGGCCGCCTTGGCTGCGGCTCGTGGCGAATTCGGTGACTTCGACAGCGCCTTGGCTGAATTAACTCAACCCGGTGATGGTGAGCCCGGGCTTCCGGTGCTTGCTGTTGTTGGCCGCCCGAATGTCGGCAAATCAACCCTAGTCAATCGCATTATTGGCCGCCGCGAGGCCGTGGTCGAAGATGTACCCGGAGTTACCCGAGATCGCGTCACTTATGAGGCGGAGTGGAATAGCAAGCGCTTCATGGTGATCGATACGGGCGGCTGGGATTTGAAGGTTCGAGGCCTGCAGGCACAAATAGCCGCGCAAGCTGAGCGCGCGGTAAGTGACGCTGATGCTGTGGTGTTCGTGGTTGATGCGCGAGTTGGCGCCACCGACACCGACGAAGCCGTGGTGAAGGTGCTGCGCAGGTCAGGCAAGCCGGTCCTACTAGTCGCAAATAAAGTCGATGATCGGGCCACTGAGATTGAGGCGACAAAGCTATGGTCACTTGGCCTGGGGGAGCCGCTTCCGGTATCAGCCCTGCATGGCCACGGCGCTGGCGACTTGATGGACGACATCGTGAAGATGCTTCCCGAAGTTGGGCACGGCACCTCGCGTGAAGGTGGACCACGGCGAGTAGCGCTCCTCGGCCGCCCCAATGTTGGTAAGTCATCACTACTGAATGCCTTGGCAGGCTCCGAACGCGTTGTTGTTGATGAAGTTGCCGGTACTACCGTTGATCCAGTTGATGAGTTGATCACCCTCGATGACCGCTTGTGGTGGTTCGTCGATACCGCGGGTATTCGGCGCCGGTCCAAGGATGCGAGTGGTCATGAGTACTACGCCACCCTTAGAACCCAAGGTGCCCTTGATAGAGCAGAGGTTGCCATCGTGCTGATCGATGCCTCCGCGGTACTGAGTGAGCAAGACGTGCGGATTATCTCAATGGTCAATGAATCGGGCCGTGCGCTAGTTCTCGCGTTCAATAAATGGGATCTAAGTGACGAGGATCGACGAATCTACCTAGAGCGCGAAATTGACCGTGATTTGGCGCAAGTTGCTTGGGCCCCGAGAGTTAATATTTCAGCGCGCACCAAGCGTCACATGGACCGATTAACACCTGCCCTAGAGGCGGCGCTTGCGGGCTGGGAAACTCGAATCTCAACCGGTCGACTCAATCAGTTCTTCACCGAGTTAACCCAGGCTCACCCGCACCCATTACGTGGGGGAAAGCAGCCGCGAATCTTGTTCGCCGCTCAAGTTTCGGTAGGCCCCCCCACCTTTGCCCTATTCACCACCGGGTTCTTGGAGGCCGGCTATCGGCGTTTTATTGAGCGGCGGCTACGGGAGGACTTCGGTTTTGCCGGCACTCCGATTCGCATCGTGATGCGGGTGCGCGAGAAACGGTCCCGTCGATGAAGGGCGCAAGTCCGCGCCTGTAGAGTTCGGCCGCGCGGGCTGTGGCGCAGTTTGGTAGCGCGTCCGGCTGGGGGCCGGAAGGCCGCAGGTTCAAGTCCTGTCAGCCCGACAGTTTCGATTTCTGGAGTTCGTCGCTAGAGGACCTGCATGAGGATTGAAATAAGCAGGAAGCCCATTGCTATCCAGAGCATCAGGACACCAATTGCAATGATTCGAAGCGGCGCACGATATTCGCCGGCGGCATAGTGCAGGGTGTGCATGAAAATCGTGCCGAAAGGGGTGGCATCCTTTCGAGAATCGCCCGAGGGGTCACGTTGGGACCAGTAGGCCCGTTCGTTTGACCTTCCCAGCAGGATGAAGGCAAGGGAAAATAACCCCAGCACGATGGCGAAGATCAGGAAGGTGAGTGCAGGCATAGACATATCCGAACCTTAGTGCGTCGGGATCGTCGCGTGCTCGAACAGGACCCGAATAAATACCGTGCCATCTGATGTCAGTACCTGAGTGAACCGGCCCCCTGCATGGGAACTCAGTAATTCGTTGACGAGATGTGTGGACCCGCCGATGAGCAGTG
>JBAXHK010000289.1:0-2833 GCA_037138935.1 Actinomycetes bacterium | reverse complement strand
TCGGTCGTCGACTTCGCACTCCAGCGCCGTAGCGCCTTGCATACCTTTTTCAACGGTGGTGCGCTGAGCAGTGAGTTCTGCGATGCCGACACCTACCTGCTCCGGGCCGCCAAATTTCACGGGGAGCCAGCGCCCTTGCCATGCCCGGTTTGCCGGGATCTGGGCTTTGTCACCGTTACCTACGTATACGGCGATGAGCTCGGGCCGTACTCCGGTCGAGTGCGGCAAAGTGACGAATTAGGTTCCATGGCCACCCAGTTTGGCCGCTTCAAGGTATATGTGGTTGAGGTCTGCCAACGGTGCCACTGGAACTACCTCACCAAGTCCTATGTACTCGGTGACGGTGTGCCGAGGCGCGCTTTACCCGCCTCCCGTGATCTCATGGAGGCCTAGGTCAGCCCTCATTTGGCTGACTTGAGCCTTCCCCGTCAGTGAGGTCATGGTGAGCACCCCACGTAAGCCAGCAAAACGCGTCGCTAAGCCGAGCGCGACTGCCGGATCAAGGGCGCGTAAATCGAAACCGAAACGACATTGGGTGCGCGGGCTCGTCATACTTTTCGTGGTGTTAGCCGCGTTGGGGGTAGGGGGATTCGCGCTGGCGGTTTCACTTACCGATGTGCCATCACCCAACGAAGTGTCAACGAGTGAGGCCACCATCGTCTATTGGTCCGACGGCAAGACTGAACTCGGACGACTGGGCGAGGCCACCCGCCGAAGCGTGGCACTGACTGATGTACCACTCGATGCTCAGCATGCGGTACTTGCTGCCGAAGACCGAACCTTCTATGAACACGGTGGTGTTTCACCACTAGGTATTGGACGCGCAGTCATAAACAATTTAAAGGGCGGTTCGACACAAGGTGGTTCAACAATCACCCAGCAGTACGCCAAGAATGCATACTTGACGCAGGATCGCTCTTGGAGCCGAAAGGCCAAAGAGTTGTTACTAGCGTTTAAATTAGAAACCGTCGTCTCGAAGGATCAAATCCTGGAGGACTATCTCAACACCATCTACTTTGGCCGGGGGGCCTACGGAATTGAGGCGGCGTCGATCGCCTACTTCGGTACATCTGTTGAAAACCTTGATGCAGCACAGGCGGCGGTACTCGCCTCAGTTATCAAGTCGCCAAATGGCCTGGCCCCGGAGGAAAACCTGCCAGCACTTAAGGCCCGCTGGGCTTACGTCCTTGACTCAATGATTGAGCAGGGCTGGCTGACACCACAGCAACGCAAAGCCGAAAAGTTCCCGGAAATCCAGAAACAAAAAGCTGGAAACCGCTTGGGCGGTCAAACGGGTTTCTTGCTGCAGGCGGTGACCGACCAGTTAATTACTTTGGGTTTTGACGAAACCGAGATTCAACGCGGTGGTTTGCGCATAACGTCTACATTCGAAAAGGGCGCCCAAAAAGGTGCGACCGCAGCGGTGCGCAAGGTGGGCCCTGATGCCAACACCGAGGGCCTGCGGATTGGATTAGCTGCGGTACGCCCGGGTACCGGCGAAGTTGTTGCTATGTACGCGGGCAAAAACTTCATCGATGATCAAATCAACAATGCGACCCGAGAGTTTGCGCAGGCAGGATCAACATTTAAGCCTTTCGCGCTCGCTGCTGCATTTGAGCAGGGTTTACCCCTTGGCACTGAACTAAATGGAGATTCACCTTCTACCGTCAATGGTTACACGTTCTCAAACTACGGCGATAAGTCATATGGTCCAGTTTCATTGCTCCAAGCAACCGAGTTCAGTATCAACTCGGCCTATGTGCAGTTGGAGTCTGAAGTAGGTGTTGACGCAGTAGCCGAATCAGCGATTCGGGCAGGTGTTCCTGACACCACACCGGGCTTAAACCTCGACAACCTCGATCTAACTTTCGTGCTCGGGACGGCTTCACCGTCAGGATTGAGCATGGCAAATGCTTACGCAACTTTCGCCTCAGGAGGTATCCGATCTGAGACGACTTACATCAAGTCGGTGATGGGTCTAAACGGCGGGTTGTTGTTTGAATATGATCCTAAAACGATGGTGGCATTCGATCCCAATATTGCTAATAGCGTTAGTTACACCTTGAATAAAGTTGTCACCGACGGCACCGCTTTTGCGGCACAGAAACTTGATCGGCCAGCGGCAGCAAAGACCGGCACCACCGACGGTAATAAAAGTGCGTGGTTTGTTGGGTACACCCCTCAACTAGCTACGGCGGTGCTAATGGCCAAGGAAGACGCCAGTGGAATGCCGGTTTCACTTTCTGGTACCGGTGGGCTAGGCACGGTGACCGGCGGGTCTTATCCGGCGGCTATTTGGACCGCATTCATGACCGCTGCGCTCGCAAATGAACCGGTCGTTGACTTCACCCCGCCGACCGGTGATCTCACCGTGGCACCTGATTGCCCTTTGATCATGCCGGTCGACGAAACCAAAATCCCTCTAGGTTGCCCAACACCGAGTGTTATTGAATTCGGCCCCGAGCCCAGCGTCGACGCGTCGGCCAGTGGCGCACCGGTGCCAAGTGGCGCACCCATGCCAAGTGGCGCGGCCCCTGAGCCCCTGCAGCCAGGTGACGAGAGTGCACCTGATCCCGGGGGGATTCCGACACCTACTGCTGTTCCACCACCGCCAACCGATGAGGCGGTGCCTGGGTGAGTAGGCAGGTTGTCGAGCCATCAAATGCCGACTCGATTGCGGCCGGCGGAAGTAATGCATTAGGCGGCCCAATCGGGCGCTTTAAAAGTGGAAGCACTTGGTGGAATCCGCTTCGGGTTTTAGTCGCGCTTTCGGCATTTATCTACGCACTCGGGTACTTCCTTGATTTATCGTGCCGCAGTACGGGTTGGGTAT
>JBAXHK010000288.1:0-2860 GCA_037138935.1 Actinomycetes bacterium | reverse complement strand
GCGGCGCAGATGGTGCTGGTCGCGGAGCGGGATTTGCAACTGAAATCCGCTGCGGTGCCAAAACAGGTGCCAAAACAGGTGCCAAAACAGGTACCGGCGAATAGCGCGACGCGTACCGAATTTAACCAATTGGTACCGAGCCAGACAGCACGGGGGTTAGCGAGGGCAGCGGACTCCTTGGATTCAGCGGCCTGCCGCGAAATCATCACGGCTTCCTTTGAACAACGGGGTGTGGTCTGGACCTGGGACTCCCTGATCACGCCGCTTCTAATTGGCCTCGGGGACCGCTGGCATGCAACCGGGCGTGGCGTTGAAGTCGAACACGCTTTGACCCAGGTAATTGAGTTTTGTCTTGGATCGGTAGCCGGGCAGCTGCGTACCCCAATGAATGTGCGGCCGGTGCTACTGGCCGCTGCGCCAGAGGAACTCCATGCGCTAACCCTAAATGCACTGGCCAGCGCATTAGCTGAGCGGCAAATTGACGTTATTATGTTAGGGCAGCGGGTGCCCTCCGATGCGCTATTTGCCGCCGTGCAGCGTTTAGGCCCGTCGGTAGTCTTTGTCTGGTCCCAAGCCGCGGTAACTGGCCATCCAGCCCACCTGACAGACCTGCGGAAAATCCGCCCAGCGCCAGCTCTCTTAGCAGGGGGCCCGGGATGGCCTGAGTCGATGCCCCCCGGCGTAATCCGAGTCCTTCACTTAGCCGAGGCGGTGTCCACAATCGCGCGGATAGTGGGCGAGTAGCCTTCGGGTATGTCGACACAAGGGTTGCCGGAGAAATTCGCTTATCTGGGCCTCACTTTCGACGATGTTTTGCTCTTACCCGCGCAATCTGATGTGGTACCGAGTGAAGTGGATACCACCTCGCGAGTTACTCGAAATATCAGTGTGCGGGTGCCGCTCGTATCCAGTGCCATGGATACCGTGACTGAAGCGCGCATGGCGATCGCGATGGCGCGCAGTGGTGGCGTAGGGGTACTGCACCGCAACTTGCCAATAGAAGAGCAAGCTACTCAGGTTGACCTAGTTAAGCGCTCCGAAGCCGGCATGGTCACCAATCCGATCGTATGTTCGCCAAATGATTCACTCGCCGATGTTGATCGACTCTGCGGGCGCTACCGCATTTCGGGTGTGCCTGTTGTTGACGACGCCGGAGTGCTTGTCGGCATCGTCACCAATCGTGATATGCGTTTCGAAGAAGACATGGGTAGGCCGGCGTATGAAGTAATGACGCGCATGCCGCTGGTGACAGCTCAGGTGGGTATCTCACCGGAAGCCGCACTGCAGCTCCTTGCGACCCGAAAGGTCGAAAAACTCCCGCTCATTGACTCCGATGGCCGCCTGCGCGGGCTCTTCACGGTCAAGGATTTCGTCAAGAGCGACAAATACCCGTTGGCCACCAAAGATTCAGGTGGTCGGTTGGTGGTGGGGGCGGCTATCGGTGTGGGTGACGACGCCGATAAACGAGCGCGCGCCCTGGTTGAAGCCGGTGTTGACTTTCTCATTGTCGACACCGCGCACGGTCATTCGCGAGCGGTCATCGACATGGTTCGCCTACTAAAGCGCGAGACTTCAATTGATATCGTCGGCGGAAACGTTGCCACCCGAGCTGGAGCGCAAGCACTGATCGACGCAGGTGCCGACGGAATCAAGGTTGGCGTTGGCCCCGGTTCAATTTGCACCACCCGTGTGGTCGCTGGCGTTGGAGTCCCGCAGGTTTCAGCCATTTATGAAGCATCATTAGCTGCCGGCCCAGCCGGAGTGCCCGTGATTGGCGATGGAGGTTTGCAATACTCCGGAGACATTGCAAAAGCACTGGTCGCCGGGGCCGACACCGTGATGCTCGGGTCATTGTTGGCTGGTTGTGAAGAAGCTCCAGGTGATGTCGTTTTCGTAAATGGCAAGCAGTTCAAGTCATACCGCGGCATGGGTTCACTGGGCGCGATGCAATCACGTGGGCAAGCCCGTTCCTACAGCAAAGATAGGTATTTTCAGGACGATGTATTGAGCGATGACAAATTGGTGCCCGAAGGCATTGAAGGGGTTGTCGCATACCGGGGTCCTCTCAGTGCGGTCGCGCACCAATTAGTGGGTGGTCTGCGCGCTGCGATGGGTTACTCGGGTGCGGCCACAATTCCCGAATTACACGAAAAGGGATCCTTCGTCCGTATTACCGCAGCAGGCTTACGCGAGAGTCACCCACATGATGTCGAAATGACGATCGAAGCCCCTAACTACTCCAGCCGATAGGACTCAAGTGACCGATATTCAAATCGGTGGCGCCAAGCGTGCCCGCCGTGCCTACTCATTTGATGAAGTTGCAATTGCACCGAGTAGGCGGACGCGCGACCCCCAGGAAGTTTCTACGACCTGGACTATTGACGCCTACCGATTCGCGTTGCCCTTTATTGCTGCGCCGATGGATTCAATCGTCAGCCCGGCTTCGGCACAAACCCTAAATGGCCTAGGGATGCTTGCGGCCCTAAACCTAGAAGGCCTGTGGGGGCGCTACGCGGATCCATCAGCATTGCTCGAGGAGATCAAGCAGCTACCAGAAGCCGATGTCACCTCGCGGATGCAAGATATTTATGCAGCCGCCCCTGTTGATCCTGATTTGGTCACGCAGCGGGTAATGCAGATGAAGCAGGCGGGTGTCACGGTTGCTGTCTCGGTCAGCCCCCAGAGCACCGCCGATCTAGCACCAAGAGCCGCAGCTGCCGGGGCCGACATCATTCTCATCAGAGGCACCACCGTGTCGGCCGAACATGTATCGGGGGCGGGCGAGCCGCTAAATTTGAAGGAGTTTATCCACCAATTGGATGTGCCGGTGATTGTTGGTGGATGTGCGACTTATCAAGCG
>JBAXHK010000287.1:0-2867 GCA_037138935.1 Actinomycetes bacterium | reverse complement strand
ACCGACAGCATGTTCGCCGCTCATCGGGCAGATCAGCGCAGATCGGGTAATGATCGGTGGCGGTCTTACCGGTCTTTGGGCGGCGATTTCAGCCCGCGAAGCCGACCCGTCGCGCAGTGTGGCCCTATTCGAAGCAAAGTCCATCGCCTTTGGCGCATCGGGGCGAAATGGTGGATTTATCTCAGAATCTCTCACCCATGGCATTGCGCACGGACTAGCGATTTGGCCGGCCGAACTGGAAACGCTATTGCGCATGGGGCGAGAGAACTTGGCTGACATCGCGAAGTTCGTTGAGGCCGAACGCATTGATGCGGGACTTCGCCTGTGCGGAAAGACGGCGGTAGCTACGAAACCTCACCAAGTTGATCAATTGCGCGAATCAACGAAATTGCATCAACGGTTTGGGGAAGACGCCTTATTCCTTGATGGCGAACAAGTTCGCGCGGATGTCGATTCTCCGACTTACCTCGCCGGCATGCGATTGCGAAGTGGCAGCGGCCTACTGGACCCGGCAATGTTGTGCTGGGGTCTAAAACGTGCGGCGCTGACACGTGGCGTGCGCATCCATGAGGGTACCGAAGTCACCGGAGTGAAGATTTCGGGATCTGGACTGGCAGTTAGAACCCCCCTGGGTGCGGTTCGCGCTAGGCAAGTGTTGCTAGCCACTAATGCGTACCCCCCGCTGCTACGCAGGCTGCGATCTTGGGTGTTGCCGATCTACGACCACGTACTTGTCACTGAGCCGCTGAGTTCTACCCAACTGACCGATATCGGCTGGCTGGAAAATCAGGGCATGACGGATTCGGGTAATCAGTTTCACTACTACCGACGCACACCCGACGATCGAATTCTCTGGGGTGGTTACGACGCGGTGTATTACTTCGGTAACAAAACAAGTGCGGCGCGGGAACAGCGCGATAGATCACATCAACTGCTGGCGAATCAGTTCTTTGATACTTTTCCGCAATTGCGCGGCCTGCGATTTACCCACCGATGGGCGGGGCTGATCGACTCGACATCACGGTTCACCCCATTAATAGGCACGGCACTTGATGGGCGCATGGCCTACTCCGTGGGCTATACCGGGCTGGGGGTAGCGGCTTCGAGGTTCGGGGCGCTCACCGCACTGGATCTATTGGCTGCGCGAAGTACCGAGCGCACGAGGCTTACCCTGGTGCAGAAGAAACCAATGCGGTTTCCGCCCGAGCCCCTTCGCTACCCAACAGTCCAGTTCACCCGTGCGGCCCTGGCGCGCGAGGACCGCACGGGTAAACGAGGCCGCTGGCTTCGTGCACTAGACCGCTTTGGTGTGGGCTTCAATAGCTAATCGCGGCGCACCCGTAACCTTTTTGACTATCCCCGAGTAGCCCAAACCGGCCAAAGCTCGCACTGGAGGGCGTCCTCCAGCACCGCCACGGTGTGCACATCGGGCACGGTTTCACCGGCCAGGGTGCGACCAAGGCTGGTGGCGTCAATACCGGCTGATCGAGCTACCGAACGCAGGCTCTGACCACCGGCCGCGGCCAGGTAATTGGCCACGATGGCCGCGGTCACCTTTACATAGGGCGGTGCCCCCGGGGTAAAGGGCCCGGTGGGCCACTTGCCATTGGCGACTAGCCACTCCCGCGGGGGGCGATAACTGCGGGCGGCCATATCGAGATCCTGCCACCTGGCGGAGGCCTTGACCTCGCATTTGCACTCTAGGGGTGAGAGTGCTAACTTTTGCGTTAGCACTCGACACCCGAGAGTGACAACTTACGGACGTTCCCGGAGGAACTGGCCCCATGGCAAAAATGATTGCATTTGATGAGGAGGCCCGCAGGGCCCTCGAGCGCGGCATGAATGTGCTAGCCGACGCCGTCAAGGTCACACTCGGCCCCAAAGGCCGCAACGTGGTCCTTGAAAAGAAGTGGGGAGCCCCCACTATCACCAACGACGGTGTATCCATCGCCAAGGAAATCGATCTAGAGGATCCTTACGAGAAGATCGGCGCCGAACTGGTTAAAGAGGTCGCCAAGAAGACCGATGACGTCGCAGGCGACGGCACCACCACCGCAACCGTGCTCGCCCAAGCGCTCGTGCGCGAAGGTCTGCGCAACGTTGCCGCTGGCGCCAACCCGATGGCACTTAAGAAGGGCATCGATCGCGCAGTCACCATTGTGTGCGACGAGCTGCTTTTGATGGCCAAGGATGTCGAGACCAAGGAGCAGATTGCTTCGACGGCCGCGATCTCCGCTGGTGGCGACCAGGAAGTCGGCGATCTGATCGCCGAGGCAATGGACAAGGTCGGCAAGGAAGGCGTCATCACTGTTGAAGAGAGCAACACTTTCGGTCTTGAGCTTGAGCTCACTGAAGGTATGCGCTTCGACAATGGCTACATCTCTGCATACTTTATGACTGACCCAGAGCGCATGGAAGCTGAGCTTGAAGATCCATACATCTTGCTCACGAACCAAAAGATTTCTCAGGTCAAGGATCTGTTGCCACTGCTGGAAAAGGTCATGCAGTCTGGCAAGCCACTTGTGATCATCGCTGAAGACATTGATGGCGAAGCGCTTTCAACTCTCGTGGTGAACAAGATCCGTGGCACCTTCCGCTCGGTCGCAGTGAAAGCCCCAGGCTTTGGCGATCGTCGCAAGGCAATGCTTCAAGACATCGCAATCCTCACCGGTGGCCAGGTCATCAGCGAAGAAGTCGGCTTGAAGTTGGAAACCGCAACCCTTGATCTTTTGGGTAAAGCCAAAAAGATGATCATCACCAAAGACGAGACCACGTTGGTCGAAGGTGGTGGCGATGATGGCGACATTAAGGGTCGCATCAATCAGATCAAGGCTGAAATTGAAAACACTGATTCTGACTACGACCGT
>JBAXHK010000286.1:0-2882 GCA_037138935.1 Actinomycetes bacterium | reverse complement strand
GATCAATCCCGACTCGATAGCGCTCGAGGCTAGCTTGATCTGGAGTCATTCCACGAAATGTCGGGCGGGTGCGCCACGCCCACCACATGACCAGCATGATCACCAAGGCCATCGCCAGCCCGAACACGAAGAATAAAATCGTTCGTGTTTTAAGTGAGGTTGTGAATACCTGTGTCATCTGCACCGACTGGTACCACAGCCAATCGGTATAGAACCCGGTAAATAGCACAAACGCGAGGACAAGCACACCCAAAATGATCAAAGTCGGGAGAAGCACTCCCCCGCGACGTCGGGGGGCTTCCGCTGAGGCTCCCGCGGAACCGCTCATGCCCGGCACATTAAACGTCATATTAAGAATCTACTTTACTGACCGGGCACGCAGAAACAGTGCCACCGCTGGTCCAGGTTTCCACGGCCTTAACCGCATCGGTCAATGTCGTGATCGGGGTAACGGTTAAGCCATCAGGGATAAAACCCTCTGCCTCTTTGCAGTGCACCGCGGGGATCAAGAAAAGCTCGGCGCCAGCCCCGCGTGCCCCGGCAAGTTTTTGCCTAATGCCCCCGATAGGGCCGACTTTGCCATCCGGAGACATAGTGCCCGTGCCGGCGATATGCCGGACCTTCGCCAAATCACCAGGCGTCAGTTTGTCGATGATGCCTACGGAGAACATTGTGCCGGCGCTCGGGCCACCAACATCTTGAAGGGTGAAGTTGATGTCGTACTCTGCCGCATAGAACATGCCAACACCGATTCCGATATATGGGGTGCCTGGCTTATCTGGATTGTCGGCAGAAGTCACGGAGATACTCTCGGCTTCGCCATCTCGATCAATTGCAAATTCAAATTCGGTACCAATCGGGCTTGACTGCACACTCTCACTAACGTTCTTAGGCTCAGTAACTTCGACGCCGTTGACCGAGATGATCTGATCTTTGGGTAGCAGGATGTCCGCAGCTGGCGTGTCGGAGTACACCGCGGTTACAACAACTTCAGTCTTGAGTGGCAATTTCAAATAATTCAACGCTGCTGCGATTGCATCTGACTCTGAAGTGTTGAAGAGCATCGCTTGGCGTGTTTTCACATCCTCACCCGAAACGTCATCCGGATAGATCAGCTCACGTGGCACCACCGCATCAGCTGAATTGAACCAGGAAGCCATCGCGTCGACAAAAGTCAAACCACCTCGTGGGCCGCCCGACTCCATCACGGTCGTCATATCGAGGCTGCCGGTTGTCGGGTAGGTCTGGGTACCGGTGATCTCGATAACCGGTGAGCCGTCAACTTCACCGACCACGTTGTAGGTAGGGCCCGGCGCAAATTTCACGAAAGGGACGGGCAGCAATAGGGCCACCGAAACGAGAATCAACAAACTAGCGGCACTGATAGCTAAGGCGCGGCCGCGACGAGGCTCTTTAATTGCGGTGAACTCGTGGGGTGGTTCCTGGGGGAGATCGCTCACTTGCCTAGCCCGCTAGGTCGTTGGCCTTCAGTGCCCGGACTTGGGTTTTGCTTTGGCATTGGACGTTCCATCGCATCGTTTAATCGGCGCAGGTTTTCCATCGCATCAGCGGCTTGGGTGGGTTTGGATGGACGACTGCGCCAGGCCGCCCAAGCGACGGCCAAAATCGTGGCAGCGATCGGGATAAGCCACCAAGCCAGATTTGACACCCCCCATGACTACGTCAAAGCCCCGCAAGGGTGAAAAGCGAAACCTCCGAGGCTCACAGTGCAGGTCCACCTTCCCCTTGCGGACATGCACCCGTTATCCCGGAGGTTTCGACGATCGCAACTTATCGCCAGCGCAAGTGCGCGTCACCAATTTCGCCAGAGTTGCCCCTGCTACCTGTGGATTAACCTGGGGAGTAACTGTGAATATGGCCAGCGCGCCTGTGGACATGCGGTGCACAGAGCTGTGGATGAACCTGAGGATGGATCTCACAAAAGTGAAATTCCCTGAGGAAAAAGGAAGTCACAAGTTGTGGATAAAAAGTTTATTACGAAAAGCCTACTGTTTACCCGCCTGCTAGCGGCCGTCCACCTACCTAAGGCTCAACTCAATTAGCCGTCGCACACTTGTATCTAAGTCCGAAGGCAAGTGATCGAAGGTGAACCAGCGTAAATCATCAGATTCAGCACTCATCACAGCGGTCGCGGTGTTTGGCACCAAGGCAAGGTATTGCACGTCCAAGTGCTCACTTTGTGCACCGGCACATGGCACCGGATGTCGATCAAGACAAATTGGCTCTGCGCTGATTCGGATTTCGTTGATCCCACTTTCCTCAATTGCCTCGCGCAATGCCGCAGCACGCAGTGAAGCATCACCGGGCTCAATGTGGCCCCCAAGTTGCAACCACCTACCAACCTTGGGATGCAAAGTGAGCAGGACCCGCTGCTTCTGCTCATCCATCACCAACGCACTTGCAGTCAGGTGGCCGACTCGACATTCGCGCCACACTCCGTCCGGGTGCGCATCTAAGAAAGTTAGGTACTCATCACGCCGCACCCTTTGTGCATCATCTGGTGGTTGCCATGAACTCAAAGTCGAGTACGCGTCAGCCCACATCAGGTTCATTACTGCGTTCGATAAAGCCGAGTGGGTCGGTTAGATCGTCAGCACCGGGTAGTAAATCGGGGTGCCCCCAAAGCGCGTCACGATCATCGAGTGACCCCATACTGCGCACCGCAGCAAACAATGTTGCGGCCTCGCGAAGTGATCTTGGCCGTAACTCCATACCGACAAGTGTTGAGAACATTTTTTCAGCCGGGCCGCCAGCGGCACGACGCCGGCGCATTGTTTCGCGCAATGCCACAGCGCTCGGCATCCGATTGGCTATCGCAATGTCAACAACATCGTCGACCCAACCTTCAACCAGTGCCAATA
>JBAXHK010000285.1:0-2888 GCA_037138935.1 Actinomycetes bacterium | reverse complement strand
GCCGCGAACCTGTCCGAGGCGTTCTACCAGTCGGTGATCGGCCGGGCCAAGGGCACCCGCCTCGAGCGGCAGGAACTCGAAGGGGAACTACTCGACGACGTTGAGAACGCCCTGTGGTCCCGTGACCTGCTCGAGCGGATCCAGGTCCCCCCGTTCGGCCAGCCGGGCGGCGATCCGACGCGAGGTGACGCCAGCACCGGAGGTGCAGTCCACCAAAACGCTCCCCGAGGGCATCGTCGCCAGCAAACCGGTGGGGCCATCCAACAGCGATTCCACGTCCTTCGACACCGGCAGACAGGTGATCGGTGGCGCTGAGATTTCTGAGCGTAAGTCGATCACGGCGGTTGCTGTTGCCGGATCGGCCGCTAAGGGTTGGTTGGCTGGGTTGCACCCACCGTGTTCGGTCGCGTTCGCCGGGGTCTGGGGGCGCGGGGTTGGGGTTCTGGACGCGGTCGGCATCGTCGACGCGGTCGGCGCGGCGGCAATCATCGAAGTCGCTGATCTTGCGGCCAAAAGCGCGGTACTTGATTGGTTAGCTGATCCGGCGATATCGAAGTGGGCACACGATGCGAAAGGGCCGGCGCTAGCGCTGGCCAGTGCCGGTTCGACCATTGAAGGTTTGGCATTTGACACCGCGCTGGCCGCCTACATAGTGGCGCCCGGTCAACGCTCCTTTGTCCTCGCTGATCTGGCCCAGCGGTTGCTCGGCCGCGAGTTGCTCACCGAGACCAACAGTGACCAATTGATTTTTGACGATGCGCAATCACATGAGGGGCTCGCGGAGCAAGCGGCCGTGATCGGGGAGTTGACACTCGAATTAACAAAGACCCTGGAAAGTGAAGATGCACTCAAAGTTCTCGCCGAGATTGAACTGCCACTTGTCGATGTGCTTGCTCGAATGGAGCACGCCGGTATCGCCGTGAACATTGCAGAGTTACAAATCCTCTCAGCCGAATTTGGCGCAACAATGCATGACGCCGAAACGCGCGCCCATGAAATCGTTGGGCGCCCATTCAACCTAGGGTCGCCGAAGCAACTGCAAGAAGTTCTTTTCGTTGACCGAAACCTGCCAAAAACGAAGAAAATCAAGACCGGCTATACGACCGATGCCGAAGCTTTGCAAGCACTTTATGCCCAAACGAATGATCCCCTGATCGAACAGCTCCTCAATTGGCGTGATAGATCAAAACTGCGGCAAACCGTAGATGGGCTGCTACCTCTGGCTGATGCCAAGCACAGAATTCACACTACCTTCAATCAGACCACGACATCAACCGGTCGCTTATCGAGCACCGACCCGAACTTGCAGAATATCCCGATTCGAACCGAGGCGGGACGGCGGATTCGTGAGTGTTTCGTCGTCGGAGTTGGCTACGAAGGTTTAATGACTGCTGACTACAGTCAAATCGAAATGCGAATCATGGCGCATGCATCAGCAGACGCCGGGCTCATTGACGCTTTCATCAGCGGTGAGGATCTCCACACCACGGTAGCTAGTCGGGTCTTTGGGGTCAGGCCGGATGCAGTTGACCCTGAAATGCGCCGACGTACCAAAGCCATGTCATATGGCTTGGCATACGGGCTATCGGCATTTGGCTTATCCCAGCAGTTAGGGATTGGCCCGCAGGAGGCCGGTGCCTTAATGAATGAATACTTCACGCGGTTTGGTGGTGTTCGCGACTACTTAGCCGCAGTAGTCGAAGATGCACGGCAGACCGGCTACACCCAAACCATGTTTGGGCGCCGGCGCTATTTGCCCGATCTAAATAGCGATAATCGCCAGCGCCGCGATATGGCCGAGCGCATGGCATTGAACGCGCCGATTCAGGGCACGGCCGCCGATATCGTCAAACTGGCAATGCTGAGTGTTGATGCCGCGCTCAAATCTGAGAAGCTGCAAAGCCGGATGTTGCTTCAGGTCCACGACGAACTCGTACTCGAAGTATTTCCTGGCGAGCGTGTCAGGCTAGAAGCACTGCTGTGTGAAGCCATGGCCGGCGCCGCAGTGTTATCGGTGCCGTTGGACGTCTCCATCGGGTTTGGGTCATCTTGGGATGCCGCCGCACACTGAGTCTTCTGCTACTTGGCTACCGGTTTACGCCAGCTAAGTAGGTAGTCACCCGCATAGCCCCGGTAGTAGCCCCGTCGGGCTGGTTACTACCGCGGTGGCGTATCCTTTGCGGGTTACGCGCAGGGCGGGGCCCCAGACCTAGTGGGTCAAGCAAGTTCTTAGGTTCAAGTCCAATAGGGCCGGGCCGGGGCACCGGTGCGCAGCGCCACCGGATTCAGTTCCCTGCATCCCTATCCACCGGAGCCTTTTACTCCATGACATCCACCTCAGTAACAACAAGTCCCCAGATTGCCATCAATGACATCGGCTCGGCTGAGGATTTCCTCGCCGCCATCGATCTGACTATCAAGTACTTCAATGATGGTGACATCGTCGAAGGTACCGTCGTAAAAGTTGACCGCGACGAAGTGCTTCTTGATATCGGCTACAAGACCGAGGGTGTTATCCCCTCGCGTGAGCTTTCCATTAAGCATGACGTTGATCCTGGCCAGGTCGTTTCCGTGGGCGACCACGTTGAAGCGCTCGTCCTGCAAAAGGAAGATAAAGAAGGTCGCCTGATTTTGTCCAAGAAGCGCGCCCAGTACGAACGCGCCTGGGGCACGATCGAAAAGATCAAAGAGGAAGATGGGGTCGTAGAAGGCCTCGTGATTGAGGTAGTCAAGGGTGGTTTGATCGTAGACATCGGGCTTCGAGGTTTCCTGCCAGCTTCCCTCGTTGAAATGCGCCGCGTCCGTGATCTGCTGCCCTATGTTGGCAAGACCCTTGAAGCGAAAATCATTGAGCTCGATAAGAACCGCAATAACGTGGTGTTGTCGCG
>JBAXHK010000284.1:0-2908 GCA_037138935.1 Actinomycetes bacterium | reverse complement strand
GGAATTACCGTGGTGCCCGGTAGACCTTGACCACCCAATACTTTATCGACAATGGCCTGCCTGTCAACTGCCCAACTCAATGCTTGGCGCACCGCTTTGTTCTGCAGAAGCGCATTACCATCACCGATCGGTGTGCCATCTGAAAGTGCCGCGCCGGTGTTGAAGGCTACCTCACTGAAACTTGCCGGGGTCGATGAAACCGTCGTTATTTCTGGTATCCCTTTAAGGGATTCGTAGACACCGAGATCAAGGCCGTGGGCTAAGTCAACTTCGCCCGACTTGATTGCTTGACCAAGTGCATCGGGGTTGTTGAATACTTTGAAGATAATCTCGTCAACGGGCCGCTTGCCGCCAAACCAATTTGGGTTAGCCATAAACCTCGTGAACTGACCGGGCCGGTGTTCAACCATTACATAAGGGCCAGAACCCACCGTCGGTGAATCTGGGGTCCCAATGTTCGTGTATTTGCGCACCTCCTTGCCGTCAATTGACTCCCAGATGTGCTTGGGGAGGATGAAGACAAAGAGGTGGTCCATTACCGGATTTGGTTTTGATATTTCAATTCTGACGGTTAGGTCATCTACTGCTTCCGCACGCACCATGCCGGCAACATAAGAACCGAAGTTCGTTTTTTCGTACTTGCCGTCGATGATGCGATTGAAGGTGTACGCGACATCGTCTGCGGTAAGCGGCACACCGTCGCTCCACTTCATGCCAGGGCGCAGGTGGTACGTCCAGAACTTATGGTCGGCCGACTCCTCCCAGGATTCAGCTAGCCCGGGCACGATTGAGAAATCGTCGGCTGCATATTGGGTCAAAGTTGGGTACTCGAGGGTAAAAGTCTCATATGCGAGAGATGACAGCCCGGTGAAAGGGTTCGCGGAGTCGAGGTCTTCGCCCACCCCGATGGTTAGCACCACGGGCTCATCGGCGGCGGCAGTAGTTAGCCCGATAAAAGGCACACTTATCGCAACGGTCAAAAAGGCGGCACCCAGCAGACGAATTCTCGACATCTTCACTCCAATTAAATGAGTTGCTTCTGGCTAACCAACTAGACGCTTTTCTATCACTCCACGAGCCGCGGAAGGAGCCAACGCCTAATATCCAATGAACTATTTTCCATTGGCGCGTACCAGCCCCCCCGGAAATACCGGGAATTCATGCCCCGCTGTACCGACTCGCAAATTGCCCAGTCCTGCAAATTCACCAGATCCCAGAGATCTCCGGCATCTGACGGGTTGAAAGTCGGCCTTGCCACCTCATCGGGGGCAAAGAGCAGTTCACAGACCACGCGGGTGGTATTCGCCGCCAGTGGTGTGAGTAGGTACGAGGCCGCGTGCTCGGCGGACAGGCTAAGTAACAAATTGGGGTAGATCAGCTCACCTTTGTGCTTGACCCGCTCATGCTCATCCAGGTCTGGAAACGGCGCACGATCACTCGTGCCGCTCATCGTGAAGGTCCATGCACCCTCACGATGGGGGACACCGTCCTCCCATGGGATGTCGATACCCCCACCACCGAAGGCTGGAACTAACCGACAGAGTTCAGGGTGCACCGGACCGCAGTGATAGCACTCGTTGTAATTCTCGGCAATAACTTTCCAGTTCGCTTGAACTTCGTAAGTAAAGCGCAGACCCACCACGAGTTCACTTAGTGGATAACGCCTAACCCGCTCGGGTACTTCACCCAATTGCGCCAGCAAAGTGTGCTTTGGATCTTCAGCAAGCCAAAGCCAACCACCCCAACTCTCAACCGCCAATGCGGTGAGCTTGAAATCTGCTTGATTTATGTCTTCAGCATGCGGTGCATGCATTAATGATCCGTCAAGGTTGTAAGTCCAAGAGTGATACGGGCAGCGCAGTGCTTTCATCTCACCAGGTGGGCAATTTTCAGGCAATAGTTGCGATCCGCGATGACGGCAGACATTTGCATGAGCATGTAAGTCTCCATCATGGGTAACGATGATGGATTCACCATAGAAATCGACTACGGCGATGCGGCCCGCCTGAGTCAGGCCGAGCTCATCAAGGCGGCCGATACAGGTCCACTGCCCCCGCAGCATGTTGCGCTCGCGAAGAAAAGACTCTGGATCTACGTAATGCTCTCTAGGCAGTGCGGCTTCCATTGGATAAGTATGCCCGCTAGGCCCGAGGAAAGGAACGCTGCCAGTGGTGCTCGGCTATGAGTTCTAGGCCGTCATGCACGGTGATGTCCATGGTGACTTCGTAGGTCTCGCCTGCTGTCACCACATCCATAATTGAATGCACGGTGGCGCTCACCTCGGGAAAGCGCAGCGTGAATTTCACATCAGAATGGGCGCGCTGTTCGAAAGTACGGGTATCGACACTTACCCAACCGTCATACCGTTCACTCGCAGTGCCGAACGGGGTTTCATAGGTTGACGCAGAACCCACTACGCATCTGGTGATGCGGTTTACGACATCGCGCTCAATCTGCCAAATAACACCTTCGGTATCTTCACTTGACTTCGCATCACCCGGTATGAAAACGGGTACCGGAAGGGATGGATCAGCTTCATAAATTGGCAGGGTGAGGGTGGCACCGCGCAGGGTGAGAGTGCCCGGACCGCCCGGTGCAACAACATTTGGCCAGTCGGCGCCCGCGACGCTAACGCGCAAGGCATGACCGGCTTGCCACTGCCAGGCGGTTGCTTCAAGTTCTACATCGACTTCACCGGTTGCGCCGATCAACAACGTGCCGCGACTTACCAGAGTCGAGGTGCCGTCCGGTGCCACATCACATAGGCGAACCGCAATGATCGGATGCGGGCAGGTCGCAGTGACGTGTGCCAGCAGATGCACACTGCCGGCGATCTCGAGTGGCTCAGCTATCTCAATGTCCCAAGTGATACTCGCTGCATCATCAAATCGCTGATCATTGGGCTGGC
>JBAXHK010000283.1:0-2921 GCA_037138935.1 Actinomycetes bacterium | reverse complement strand
CATAACTCCCGCACTCTGCAGCACGAATTGCAATTGCATCTCGCCCGAGGCAAATAAATCACCGACAGTTTTCATCCCTGAGAGAAGGGTGTCGTTGACGATCTCTAAAGCCGGACGTTCAAGCAGTGCTTCGTCGAGATCAGTTTCGAGGCCCATTCGCTCACCATCGATAATTCGGCGCTCGAGTCTCTCAAAAAGTGGCAGGGCAGCCAGTTCTTGGGCCCGGGTCTCAGCGCTCGACTTCGCCTCAACCCCATCGAAGAGTTCCAGGTAACGCTGCAGGGGGTCGTAGCTAACTATGTTGTCGTCGTAACGGCGGCGATCATAAACCAGATCCAGAGCCACGGCGCGTTGCTCATCGGGGATGCGACTCATTGGCAAGATCTTTAACGCATGCACAATTGCCGAATCCAGACCCGCTTCAACACACTCATGTAGGAACACCGAATTAAGAACCTGTCGTGCGGCCGGGTTCAGGCCAAAGGAAACATTAGAAAGCCCAAGGGTCGTCTGCACTGTTGGGTACATGGTCTTCAAGGTGCGAATTGCTTCGATGGTTTCCATACCGTCGCGACGAGTTTCCTCTTGGCCCGTAGCAATCGGGAAGGTGAGCGTGTCGACGAGGATCGACTCAACGCTCATACCCCAATTGGTGGTGAGGTCCTTGATAAGCCGGTCCGCTACTCGAACCTTCCATTCAGCAGTTCTCGCCTGACCTTCTTCGTCAATTGTCAATGCCACTACCGAGGCACCATGCTCCTGCACGAGAGGCATGATCTTCCCAAAACGCGACTCTGGTCCATCGCCATCCTCGTAATTGACTGAATTGACAATGGCGCGCCCACCTAACATCTCGAGGCCCGCCTGAACCACCGAAGCTTCGGTTGAGTCGAGCATGAGTGGCAGCGTTGACGCGGTGGCGAAACGGCTAACGAGATTCTTCATGTCGGCTACGCCGTCACGGCCCACATAGTCAATGCAGACGTCAAGGACGTGAGCCCCGTCGCGGATTTGTGCGCGTGCGATGTCAACGCAGTTATCCCAATTCTCTTCCAACATTGCATCGCGAAATGCCCTTGAGCCGTTGGCGTTTGTGCGCTCACCGATGGTTAGGTAGGTGGTGTCTTGGCGGAAGGGAACCGCTTGATAGAGCGAAGAGGCGCTGGCTTCGAAAAGCGGATTGCGCGGTTTGAGTTCACGGCCGCGGACGCGATCTACTACGTGCCGTAGGTGCTCGGGGGTGGTGCCGCAACAACCACCGACCAAATTAAGCCCGAATTCAGCCGTGAAAGTATCGTGGGCGTCGGCCAATTCACTGGGGGTCAGCGGGTAGTACGCGCCCCCTGCCGCCAGCACCGGGAGCCCTGCATTTGGCATGCAGGAGAGCCAGATCGGCGAAGTCTTTGACAGGGTGCGTAAGTGCTCGCTCATCTCAGTAGGACCGGTGGCGCAGTTAAGACCAATCATGTCGATCTTAAGAGGCTCAAGGGCCGTTAATGCTGCACCAATCTCCGTGCCAAGGAGCATGGTGCCGGTGGTCTCAACTGTCATTTGAGCAATCATGACTATGTCTTTGCCGCTTGCGGCTATTGCTCGCTTGGCACCGATCACCGCGGCCTTGGCTTGTAGCAGGTCCTGTGCAGTTTCGATCAAAATGGCATCTGCGCCGCCGTCAATCAGGCCAGCGGTTTGGATCTCGTAGTTATCACGCAAGAGCGCGAATGGTGCGTGTCCCAGGGACGGAAGTTTGGTACCCGGGCCCACCGAGCCCAGCACCCAGCGTGGGCGATCCGGGGTAGACCAGCCGTCGGCTACCTCGCGCGCAATCTCGGTGCCGGCGCGCGCTAGCTCATAGATTCGATCTGAAATGTCATATTCGCCCAGGTTCGCGTAATTCGCCCCAAAGGTGTTGGTCTCGACGGCGTCAACACCTACTTCAAAGTACGCGTCATGGATGCCGGCAACCACTTCAGGGCGGGTCACATTCAAGATCTCGTTGCAGCCCTCATAGCCCTGGAAATCATCAAGACTTGGGTCGGCCGCTTGCAACATGGTGCCCATTGCTCCGTCGGCCACCACGACGCGGGTGGCAAGGGCTTGGCGGAGGGTTTCGACCATGATCGCCGAAGTCTACAGATCGGTACCCGATAGCCTTCACGTCATGTCGGCGCCGGAGCTAAAATTCATCGGAGTTTCTGACGGCGCTGAACTGACACTTAGGCTTTGGCGTACGTCAAGTGCAGTGGATATCCCGGTGCTACTACTTCATGGGCTGTCACAACAGGGCCAGTTTTGGGCTCCGGTTGTTAACCGCCTGAGTGCCGGCACCGTTGCCGCACTTGATCAACGCGGTCACGGTCGGTCTGATGTACCACTGAATTTAGAGTTCACCATCCCCCGTTGTGCCCTTGATGTGGCCGAGATCTGCGCTGCCCTGGGGTGGGATCAGGTCGTCTTGATTGGGCATTCATGGGGGGCATGGGTCGCGATTAGTGCGGCAGCGGAATTCCCCGATTTAGTCAAAGCAATTGCACTTATCGACGGCGGGCTTTGGGGTCCAGCGGATTTAGCAGAGTCAATAGGTCGGGAGGCAACCTTAGAAAGGCTGCGCCCACCGCAATTGGCGATGACATCGAATGCGCTATGGCAAATGCTCGAATCAGGGCCGATGGCCACCTGGTGGTCCGACGAGACTCGCGCTGCACTCGAGCCGACATTTACTCCGGGGGCTGACGGCCTGTTTGGCAGCACCTTAGGTCTTGAGCGCCACCTGCGCGTTCTTGCCGGGATGCTGGATTACTCAGTTGACCTTGACCTAAGAACTATCGATTGCCCGATCTGGGCGGTTCTATGCGAAAGTGGTGGGTTGGAGCTAGCCGAGCGGGCGCTCGCACGGGCCGCCGCTACCCCGAGCATTCGAC
>JBAXHK010000282.1:0-2925 GCA_037138935.1 Actinomycetes bacterium | reverse complement strand
ACCAAGAAGAAGATGCTTCGGCCAATGCGCTCACTGGTGGTCTCGGCCGGGAGCAAGAACAGTACGAAGAAGACGATTACCGCGAAAATCGCGAGGGTTTTGAACTGCCGAGTGAGGTATGCCGAAGCACCTTCTTGGATCGCGCCGGCGATCTCCTTCATGCGATCAGTGCCTTCACTGGCCGCCAGCACCTGGCGAACTAGGACGGCAGCAACGCACAGGGCGGCTAACGCGATGACAGCAACTATGACAACGAGGGTCATGTTGGTGCCGGATAACTCAATCATGGGTCTCCTGACCTACCGGGACAACGCGGACATAGATAACGGGCGGAGTCTACGCAGGGGGTAGCCCACCGGGGCGAACAGGTGCAATTTCAGGCGGAGAGGGCCGAATCCAACGTCGCATGAATATCTATCAGGGTGTCGATCCCAGTGATCGAGAACACCCGCATAACCCTGGGCTCAGACACCACCAACGTCAGAGTGGTTCCGGCCTCGCGGGCCCGCTTTAGGGCGGTGACGAAAACACTCAGGCCCGAGGAGTCCATGAAAGTGACATCGGTGAGGTCAACAATGACCGGTTGGCCGGCAGCGATGGCCGGGCTCAACACCTCGGTCAGATCCGGGGCGGTATGGATATCGAGCTCGCCGCTGACCGTGATAACGGCAGCGGCGCCTACTTCGCGGTGGTGCACGGCGAAATCCACGTGCCTACTCTGGCACATAACCAGCCGCAGTGGAGTTTTACCGCTCAGGTTGGCCCGCTCGGGCAGTCGCCCCGATCCCCGCCAGCGGTTGACCCACGAAACCCAAAAGCTGCTGGAGCACTCCGGGTGCCGGCACCGTGCCGCTAACAACCACATCACCGCGGTCTAGGTAGCAGGTGTTTAACTGCGCGCCGTTGGCCTGCGCCACCAACTGCGCCCGATCACATTGCTGGCCGGAAGTTTGTGCACCCGCAAGGGCCGCGAGATCCATCGCGGTGCTGACCTGCTGACGAGCCACCGCGATCTGGCCGGTAGCAATCGCCACACAGCCACCAAGAAGCAACATGAAAGTCAGGGCTAGGGACCAAATAGTCGCCGAGCCGCGCTCGGCACCCACGAATTTCACCAACTGAAGTTTTCTCGGGCGGCTAGTGCAGAACGGTGCACGGTTAATCCGAGACCATCAAACATTGGCATCGGCAATGACACGTACTGGGTGAGTTCAACCCGAACACTCTCGGCTGATTGATCGATATTTAATTGCGCCTTGGGGGCCTGCTCATTGGTCTTACGCGCGATAACCTCGACACTTTCGCCGCGAGCTATTGCCCGGGCTGACTCACGAGCCACATCACCAAGGGACAGTGCCGTAGTAGCAACACCAAGGGACCAAATTAGTGACATCGCGATACCGAACAGCATTGGAATTGCGATAGCGGTTTCAAGGAGAACGCTGCCGCGTTCACGTAAAAGAGAACTTCTTATGGTGTGGGGTGGTGGGCCAACATGGCCCACCACCCCTCCCCCGCATGGTTTTCTCATCCGCCGAAGATGGCTTTGAATGCCGATGTGATGACGCTGAAGATTAGATCCTTAACCGCATCGCTGGTGAGTAACTTGATCAAGATGCCACCGAGCCCAGCGACAGCAACTGTGCCGACGGCGTACTCGGCGGTTGATAAACCGCGCTCATCCTTCGCCAGACGTGAGAGCAGAATACGCATGGTGTTCTCCCTAATGCACTTTATTTTCCGACGAACGGTCGGCGCGTGATGCCTGTTGGCAATGCCCACTTTGTTTTAGTTTCCGACTCGGCGAAAGGGTCACTTCAGGTGTTGTGGACGCGGCGTCAGAGCAGCTGTGAGATGGGGATAACTTCAACCATTAAAGAGGTCACTCGCCATCGAGGCGACCACCGGCACAACCCCGAGTAATAGAAAAGCTGGCAAGAAACAGGCCGCGAGCGGTGCCACTGCGCGCACCCCAGCAGCGCGCGCGGCAACTTCAACAGCGAGGCGATGTTTTCGTCTTAAGTCATCGGCCGTTCCTGCTAACAGTGTTGATAGCGGGGCACCCGAAGTTGTTGAACGCACAAATGCGAGTGCAATTGGCGCTAGCGATGGGTCATCGCGCAGGCTGGCCCACGCATCCGCCGGATCCGCGCCCAACTCCAGGGCCGCGCCTATTGGCAACAGTAAATCTGAACTAGGTGCACCGACTGCGTCAGCCACCGCGGTCAATGCAGCACGCAGTGGTGCACCTGAGGCCAAGGTGGCTGCCAATAAGTCGGCGATATCGGGAGCCTGCTTCATCAAGGAGGCGCGCCGCGTGCGAGCTGCCCGCGGCTCCATTCGCATAATGAGTTTCGGCGCAATGACCGCAATACCAATACCGAGGATGATGCCCCCCACGCCACCAATAACAAGTGCCGCACCGATGCTGAAGACGATGGCACTCACCATTGTCAGAGCCGCGCGCGACATTTGTCGCGATACCTTGGGTTGGGCAAATAATTCGCTCAACCGACCTTGTGATGGGGGGCGCACCCAAAACCAAACTGCAGCAAAGGCTGCGCCAGCAGCAAGGGCACTCATAGTTGGCGCTCTACCGCCGTGGCGATCCGCGAGGTCCATGCCATGCCAGCGACGGTTAGCAGCCCTCCGCCGAGCAAACAGAGTAAACCAGGCGGCGTGCCAAGTAGCCATTGCAGTGGATCGGCGCCCATCAACATGCCCATCGCTAAACCGATCAACGGCAAAGTAGCGAGCATTCGCGCGGTAGCACGCGGACCGGCCAGTTGCGCCTCGAGTTGTACCCGTACATCCTCAGCAACCCGCGCCGACTCCGCCAATCGATCAACCGCCGCGGAAAGCCCACTACCTGATGCCGAACTAACCTGCCAGCAGGCGGCTAACGCCGCTAATACTGGCCGGGCT
>JBAXHK010000281.1:0-2937 GCA_037138935.1 Actinomycetes bacterium | reverse complement strand
TCGCGCCTGGATAAAAGGAGGCAATCTGATTTTGTTCAAGGTCGGTGGTGCAGACAAATCGTGCAGTGTGGTGCACATCAGATATCAGCACCGAAGCGGTGTCGACACCATGTCGTTGCAGCCAGGAACCGTAATCACTGAAATCGGAGCCGACCGCCCCAACTAGCACCGGTTTTAAGCCGAGGCAGCCCATGCCGAATGCGATATTGGCTGCCACTCCCCCGCGGCGAATCTCAAGTGCCTCTACTAAGAAAGACAACTAAATCTTGTCGAGCTTGTCGGCGACGAGTGAATCGGCGAACCGACCCGGGAAAGTCATTAAATGGTCGGTCGCGATGGACCCGGTTATTAGGACAGCCACGTTGGCAGACCTTACCTGTCAGCGGCTAGAGATAGCGCATGCTGGCGTCGAACCAGGTAGCCGGTGTCGGTTTGCGGCGACAATTTCGTAGCCGCGGTCTGTTAGTTGCGCCAACCCAGGCAGGCAAAGTGATGCTCCTAGCGCCCGCCAGGGCCACGGTGAATCTAGTAGCAGCGCCGCGATGGCTCGACCCCCTGCCACTGGTGCACCATCACGTGGTACCCACTGCAACGCACTTTCACACTGTGTTTGCGAGACCCCAAGTTCATTAAGGTCAGCGTGCTGCCAAGGGATGATGATCGCCGGCGGCTTGACCCAGCGCTCTAATTTACCCGCGCACCACGTGCAAAAGCCACAGTCACCATCAAAGATGACCGTGGCTTTAGCTCGCAATTGAAGTCCTTTAGCTAAATGAGTCTCCGCAGGCGCATGAACTGCCCGCGTTAGGGTTATCGATCGTAAACCCTTGCTTTTCGATGGTGTCGACGAAATCAATGGTGGCACCGCCAAGGTATGGGGAGCTCATGCGGTCGGTAACTACGCCAACGCCGTTGTAATCCTTTACGACATCACCGTCGAGGCTGCGGTCGTCAAAGAAAAGCTGATAGCGAAGGCCCGAGCAACCCCCGGGCTGTACGGCAATCCGCAAGGAGAGATCATCGCGCCCTTCGGCATCAAGGAGGGTCTTTACTTTCAGAGCAGCGGCATCGGTCAGGACGATACCCTCAGTGGTGACCTGCTCGGTCGTCGTGTCAGCCGACATGTTTACCCCTTAGTTGGTGCCGGCTCCGATGAGACAAGCAGCGTTCGTCCCCTGATTAAACCAAACCTCAAGGGAAAGTCCTCAAACTAGAGTGTACGACATTCTGAACGATCCGCCTAGCTGCGTTATTCCCAGCCCTCGGCCACTTCGGGTTCACCGCCCGGGTGGGTGAAGGATATCCTTTAGGTAATGAATAATGGGCAGGTGACCGAATTACTACACGAGCCGCAACCGACTCCGCTGGCGCTGCTGCTCCTTGGGCAGGCGGCAGATCCAGATAGTGAGCGCGGGGTCGAGTGCCCCGGCGGGCTTCCGGCAGCCAGTGACCCTGACCTGGTTGACCGCGCAGCAGCCGCGAAGGCCGCCCTAGGCGATCGACTATTTATCTTGGGTCACCACTACCAACGCAATGAAGTAATCCAATTCGCTGACGTAACCGGCGACTCATTCAAATTGGCTCAGCAAGCCGCCGCACATCCTGGGGCTGAATTCATTGTTTTTTGCGGCGTGCACTTCATGGCAGAAAGCGCCGATATCCTGACCGCCGACAACCAGCAGGTGATCTTGCCCGATCTCGCCGCGGGCTGCTCAATGGCCGATATGGCACATATCGTGCAGGTAGAGCAATGTTGGGATGACCTCGCTGCCGCTGGTATCGCGGAGGTAACAATCCCCATCACCTACATGAACTCGACAGCGGCAATTAAAGCTTTTACCGGCCGCCACGGTGGTTCGGTATGTACTTCGAGTAACGCAGAACGCAGCATGCAGTGGGCCTTCGAACAAGGTGAGAAAGTCCTTTTTCTCCCCGACCAGCACCTCGGACGAAATACCGCTGTTCGTGAGCTCGGACTCTCGCTCGATGACTGCGTGGTTTTTGATCCGCGTAAACCATCAGGTGGGCTAACAACCGAACAACTCCACGCGGCCAAAGTCATCCTCTGGAAAGGCCACTGCTCAGTACACGGTCGATTCACCGCTGATTGTGTTGACGATGTACGCGACCGCATCCCCGGGGTGAGCGTTATCGTCCATCCTGAGTGCACTTACGAGGTTGTCACAAAGGCCGATCTCGTTGGCTCTACCGAAAAGATCATTGCCACGATTGCCGCTGCGCCTTCTGGTAGCTCCTGGGCAATTGGCACCGAATTGAACTTGGTTAAACGACTCGCTCAAGATAATCCCGACAAGACCATCGCCTATCTTGATAAATCCGTGTGCTTTTGCTCGACGATGAACCGCATTGACCTACCGCACCTGGTCTGGGTGCTGGAGTCACTAGTGGCTGGTCAGGTGGTTAACCGAATTGAGGTCGACCCCGAGACCGCCAAGTGGGCGAAGGTGTCACTTGATCGCATGCTTGCCCTTCCTGGGCCAATTGCTACGGCCGACTAGGCTGCGCAATCATGTTGGGATTTAAGAAAAAGGACTCCGCCTCAGGGGCCTCGTCCATCGACAAGGCCACGGCGGGCTCAGGTTCAACCACCGGCACCGGCCCTGGCGGTACCAAAGGCCACGCCACCCCCTCGCGACGTGAGGCTGAAGACGCCCGCAAGAACCAATTGAAAATCCCCAAAGACCCCAAGGCCGCGAAGAAGGCCGCACGCCAACGTGACCAAGAAGAACGCTCACGTGCTCGCCTAGGGATGAAAAATGGTGAAGAGCGGTACCTACCCGCACGTGATCGCGGCCCAGCGCGGGCCTTCGTCCGCGATTTCGATGATGGCCGAATCACTCTGGCTGAGTTCTTCAAATAAATCGCGATTGCGGTACTAGCAATCCGTTTCATTAAAAACCAGCTAATCCAAAGTTG
>JBAXHK010000280.1:0-2954 GCA_037138935.1 Actinomycetes bacterium | reverse complement strand
ACACACTCGAAGTTGAAGGGGTGCAGAAGTTCATCGACTCCTGGGAGCAATTACGCACCACCGTTCAGAATGCGATGCAGGAATCGTAATGCAAACTGAAATTCTCAATCCACTACGAGATGGACTAGACCATCGACTCCCAAGGGTCGCCGGACCCTGCGGGATGGTGCTTTTCGGAGTTACCGGCGATCTCGCTACCAAGAAAGTCATGCCGGCCATTTATGACCTCGCCAATCGCGGGCTGCTACCAGCTGGTTTTGCGCTGGTTGGTTTCGCTCGGCGCGATTGGGCCGATGAGGATTTCGCTAAAATTGTGCACGACGCTGTACGCGAACACTCGAGAACACCATTTCGCGAATCTACCTGGAAACAGCTTTCAGAAGGTATCCGATTCGTGGCCGGCGACCTTGCCGACCCCGCCGCCTACCAAGAGTTAAGTGCGGCGGTTGCCGAGCTAGATACCACTCGCGGCACCAGAGGTAACCACGCTTTTTATCTGTCGATTCCGCCCGGGTTATTCCCGGTGGTCCTTGAGCAGTTGAAGGTGTCTGGACTTGCAGACAGTCGTGAAGACGCTTGGCGCCGAGTGGTAATCGAAAAACCATTCGGCCATGACCTAACCAGTGCTACAGCTCTTAATAGCTTGGTGGGCGAGGTGTTTCCGGCAGGTTCAGTTTTTCGGATTGACCATTATCTGGGCAAAGAGACCGTTCAAAACATTTTGGCCGTACGCTTTGCTAACGCGATGTACGAGCCCTTATGGAACTCAAACTATGTCGATAATGTGCAGATCACCATGGCCGAGGACATCGGAATTGCCGGGCGCGCCGGCTACTACGACGGGATTGGGGCTGCACGCGATGTAATCCAAAACCACCTACTACAACTGCTCGCACTGACGGCCATGGAGGAGCCGCTCTCCTTTACCGCGCGTGACGTGCGGCTGGAGAAAGAAAAAGTATTGTCGGCGATCAAGTTGCCGAAGAAGATTGATCTCCACACCTCCCGAGGGCAGTACGCCTCCGGCTGGCAAGGCGGAATACCGGTAAAAGGTTTCTTGGAAGAGGAAGGGATTTCACCGACTTCAATTACCGACACCTACGCAGCGGTTCGTTTAAATGTGGAAAATCGGCGCTGGGCAGGAGTTCCATTTTATCTCCGAACAGGTAAAAGGCTTGGGCGTCGGGTCACCGAAGTTGCCGTTGTTTTCAAACGTGCCCCACACCTGCCATTTGCAAATTCGGCCGTTGAAGAACTCAGCAATAACGCCTTCGTATTCCGCATCCAGCCAGATGAGGGCATCACCGTCAAGTTCGGATCCAAGGTACCGAACACTTCGTCGGTGGAAGTTCGCGATGTGACAATGGATTTTCAATACGGTGACTCATTCGTTGATTCGAGCCCTGAAGCCTATGAGCGCCTGATCCTTGACGTGCTCTTGGGTGATCCACCACTGTTCACGCGGCCCCGAGAAGTTGAGCTCTCCTGAACCATCTTGTATCCGGTGCTAGATCGCTGGGCCGAGCAAGGGCAACCCGACCAATACGTCGCAGGTGGTTGGGGGCCGCACTCGGCCGATGAGATGATCAAGCGTGATGGCCGCACTTGGCGGCGGCCATGATCAGACTTGAGGACACCAGCGGCGGGGCTGTTGCCGCGACCATCAATCAGGAGCGAAACCGCTTGGGCTCCTCGCCCACCGGAATGGTCCTGACCCTGTTGATCATGGCCACCGAGGAGACGCAGGCCGACGCCACCGCTGCTGCGGTGGCCGCTGCGCGCCTTCATCCAATGCGCATAATCACGATGGTTCCAAGACCTACCGACCCAAATACCCGCCTAGATGCGGACATCTCGGTCGGGGGTGATGATGGCCCGGGTGAAGTTGCCATCCTGCGGCTGCGGGGTCTACTCGCCGAACACGCAAATTCCGTATCTGTGCCGCTATTACTCTCAGACACCCCGGTGGTCGCCTACTGGCCGGGTGTTGCGCCCAAGGTGCCCGCCGATGATCCAATTGGGCGGCACGCGCAACGTCGCATCACCGATGCAGCAGGTGCCCTGGACCCATTACGTGATTTACTAACCCGTCGGAAGGGCTACCAGCCTGGCGATACCGACTTAGCCTGGACCCGACTCACCCCATGGCGATCAGTTCTGGCTTCGGCCCTCGATCAGCCATTCGGGACAATTACCGGAGCGAGTGTTTCAGGTGAGCGCGGCAATCCCAGTGTACCGCTATTGACTTCCTGGCTGCACCGTCGCCTGGGAGTACCCGTGCTTCTCAACAGTGATGATGGTCCCGGGCTCACTGAAGTCACGCTGCTAGCCGGTGCAGATAAAATTTCTATCAGTCGCGAAGACGGCGGGGTCGCAACACTTTGCTGTTCAGGGCAACCAGACACCACCGTGGTGCTGCCCCGTCGCGACCTTGCAGCCCTGCTATCCGAAGAACTTAGGCGCCTTGACCCCGATTTGCCGTATGAAGAAGCAATTGCGGGGGTTAGCGATTCGGATTGCAAGGCGTGAATGCTGTTGAGGTCATTCGGCACCAAAATGCCCAATCCCTTGCGGATGCAGTAGCAGCACAACTAATCACCCACATCGTCGAAACTCAATCTGCCGGGGTACGCCCGCACATTGTCTTAACCGGTGGTGGTATTGGCACCGCTGTCCTAGCGTCAATAGCGAAGGGTACCGGTCTAAACGCTGTGGATTGGGAGTTGATCGAGATTTGGTGGGGAGATGAGAGATACCTACCCACTGGCGATCCAGAACGTAATGAAACCGCGGCTCGCTCCGCGTTATTAGATTTAGTGCCTATCCCTTCAGTGAATTTACACGCAATTGCTGGCCCCGATGCCGCTGCGGACGCCGAAAGTTCGGCCGCGGCATATGCCGATGAACTCGAACGCTACCGTCGCCCCGAAGACCATGCTCCAGTGCCGAGTTTT
>JBAXHK010000279.1:0-3002 GCA_037138935.1 Actinomycetes bacterium | reverse complement strand
CAGGTGGTTGTACTTCCATATTCCTCAGGCACCACCGGGCTCCCGAAGGGGGTGATGCTCACCCATCGCAATCTCGTCGCGAACCTCGCTCAGGTCGAAGATGCCTTGGCGGTTTCTGATGGTGAACTCGTACTCGCCGTGCTGCCCTTCTTTCACATCTATGGCATGCAGGTACTCCTGAATGAATTCTTATCGCGCGGATCAACGATTGTCACCGTGCCACGATTTGACCTTGAACAGTGCCTCGGAATCATTCAAGAACATAAGATCACCAGACTGTTCGCCGTACCACCGATCGTGCTCGCCCTCGCCAAACACCCACTTGTCGACAAGTACGACCTCTCGAGCCTCAAGCAGGTGTTCTCGGGCGCTGCACCACTTAGTGCTGAACTCGCTCAAGAGGCAGCCACGCGCATCGACTGCGATGTAGTTCAGGGCTTCGGGATGACAGAGTTGTCACCTGTCAGCCACGTAACTTGGCCCGGGCAGTTCAAGCCCGGCACCGTCGGCGTCGCCATCCCAAATACCAAATGCCGCATCGTTGACCCCGAAACCGGCGAGGATCTAGATGTCGGCGGGGTTGGTGAGCTTTGGGTGCAGGGCCCGCAAGTTATGAAGGGTTACCTGAACAACGCCGAGGCCACCGCTTTGACCATCGACGCCGATGGTTGGCTGAAGACCGGCGATGTCGCCACGATCGACGCCGATGGGCATGTCACAATCGTGGATCGCCTTAAGGAGCTAATCAAGTACAAGGGCTTCCAAGTGGCCCCGGCAGAACTTGAGGCCCTGCTACTTACCAACCCAAAGATCGCCGATGTTGCGGTCATCGGGGTGAGTGACGAGGAAGCCGGTGAGATCCCCCGTGCCTTCGTGGTGCTCCGGCCAGATCAAGAACTGACCGCCACAGAAGTCACCGACTTCATGCAAGACAAGGTTGCGACCTATAAGGTCGTGCACGACGTAGTGTTCGTCGACGCGATCCCTAAGTCTGCATCGGGCAAGATTCTCCGCAGATTACTCCGCGGCTCCTAACGAAAGGTCCCAAATGAAATTGCGCAATGGCAAGAGTGCCGCAGCCTTAACGGCTTGCCTGATGGGCGCGAGCCTGCTCATCGCCGCTGCCCCGGGAGCCAATGCCGCCCCCGCGTCGCCACTTAGAGGCACCTGGACGGGCCCGGCCGATGTCTACTACGGGGGGGCGTACGACCAGGGCACCGAGAAGCTCACCATCACCACCGCCCGAGGTAACGTAGCCAAAGGCACTTGGCAGTGGAAACCAGCCGGTGGCAAGTGGTCTGCTCCAGCACCCGTGCAACTAATTGTCTTGAACTACGCCATCGGCGCGACCAGCATCGACGTCCTCGGCGCTGACTCTGAAGGCACCTACGAAGGCGTATTGATCCCAGGCGTGAGCCTCGAAATTGGTTACATTAGTTCCGCGCCTGACGGTGGTACGAAAACCTTGGTTTTACATTCGCTGATGTCCCAATCAAAGTAATGGCAATTTCCCAAATTGCTGCATCAGGCACTTTCACCCTGGGCGCCAACACCACCGACCCGCTCACGGTCCGCCGATTGGGTTTTGGCGCCATGCGCATCACCGGTGCGGGCATCTGGGGTGATCCGCCCGATCATGATGTCGCGATCAAAGTTTTACGCCGTGCCGTTGAACTAGGTGTCGACTTCATCGACACAGCTGACTCGTACGGCCCCTACGTGAGTGAGGATCTCATTCGCGAGGCGCTTTATCCATATAACGATGTGTTGATCGCCACCAAAGGTGCGTTGACCAGGCAGGGGCCGGATAAGTGGGAGCCGGTCGGTGCGCCCGCGTATTTGCGCCAATGCGTGCAGATGTCACTGCGCCGCCTCGGTGTTGAACGCATTGATCTGTGGCAATTGCACCGCATTGATCCAAAGGTGCCAGCCGACGACCAATTCGGTGTCATGAAAGAGATGCAGGACGAAGGCCTGATCCGCCATATTGGGTTATCCGAAGTAAGTGTGGCCGAATTATTGAGCGCCCAAAAATTCTTCAATGTCGTTAGCGTTCAGAACTTGTATAACGCGAGCAACCGGGCCTCCGAAGAACTCCTAACCCACTGCGCCGCGAACCAGATCGGTTTCATCCCGTGGTTTCCGCTCGGCAACCGTGAATTAGTTGCCACCGACGGGCCACTCGCCGCTATAGCAAGCAGGTTGGGCTGCACCCCGGCGCAGGTTGCTCTTGCGTGGTTACTTCAGCACTCACCGGTAATGCTGCCAATACCGGGCACCGGGTCAATCGCCCACTTGGACGAGAACTGCGGCGGCGCCAGCGTGCAACTTGATGAACAGGCGATTAGCGACATCAACGCCCTGGGCAAAGACTCAGTCTGACCCTTGCCGGGCAAGCCATTGCTGGAAATCAATCTCCTGCTCCTCGCGCCACTTATCAACCTGCCCTGAAAGCTCCGCTGAGCTAACAGCGGTGAGTGCCGGGTAGGCGTCGACCTCAGCTAAGAAGATCTGGCCGGCGGCGATGGCATCTGCCTGTGCCCCATGCCAATCAGCGTCATTCAAAGTGATGCCGTAGCGCGCCGCGGTCGGTTGCAGGCGCCGCTGCGCCTTACCTTTCACATACTTATTGAACTGGCGATCAATCACATAAGCACACACCGCGAGCCCAGCAGGGAGTGGCGCCAGCCCCGCCCTGATCAAGTTCGAATCTGTAACCGGGATATCGAAATCAGATTTGAAACAGACAATCGGGGCCCCTGCGCCCAACAAAAATGAGCGGATATCAGCCAAGGCCAAAACTTGCTCGATACCCTCTGCGCGGCTCATTTGAGTAGTAACACCATGAATGGCGCTGGCCGCTTCGGGGATCTCAACATCGACGGAGATGAGCCAGGACCTAGATTCAACCGGTAGGCGGTCGACGAAGTGAATCGCAGCCGCCGTAACGATGCGTGCTTCACCTACATCAACACCGGTGGTCTCGGTGTCATAGGCAATGA
>JBAXHK010000278.1:0-3006 GCA_037138935.1 Actinomycetes bacterium | reverse complement strand
AGGATGCGCCAAATCCATCGATAAAGATTCCCCAAATTAGTGGGCCGATAGGGGCCGCGACAGTACCGAGAAATGTAAAGGCGGTGATATCTCCCTGCGTTGTTTCATTCGTTCTAGTCGATGTGGACACTTCATTCAAGACGAGATTCCTGCTAGCGATTCTCATACTTCCAAATACCAATGCTGCGACAACTATCCCGGTGAATATCAGCCACTCAGGCTTAACCAGCCACAGGATTATACCGATTAACGCGAGCATTGATCCAGCAATCGCAATCGCGAAGGCTCCCCCATACACCGCACTGAATCTTCTGCTCAGCCACCTAACGCTTAGTGGCGATAACATCTGTCCGGCTGCAAGTACGGCCAAGAGGTGCCCAGCATTTGATATAAGCGTGATTCCAAGATCATGTGTAAGTGGCACGACCATGGAGTTGAGAGGGCCAATCAGCGTCAACGCACCTACCCACAGAATGCCGGCACGAAGAACTCGACGGTTCGTCTTCAGCGTTGTAAACAATGTCTGCCAAGTTCGGTGAACATTGGCCGGAGACTCAATGGGATCCTGCGGACGTTTAATTAATATGAACAAGATGTAAGGAATGGTTAATACAGTGTTTACCACGAACGCCGCCGCCGGAGCTAACTGTGCGAGAAGGAAAGTAGCAAACAGTGCGCCAAAAACCGTCGCGAGTCCATTTGCAACAGCCGACTTGGAAAGGCTTCCCGCCATCGTCGCGCTGGGCAAATAAGACTTCATTATTACCGGCACCAGAGAATGCAGCGTGGAGCCAAAGGCTCCTATACACCCCGAGAACAACAACAACGTTAGGTAAGCAGGAGCACCCAACAGCAGGGCACCGGCTAAAGAGAGATTCAAAATGGCCATCAAGCTCTGCCCGATGACAAAGAACTTTCGCGTTCCAAATCGGCCTGCCAGCCATGTCGAATAGGGCTCCGCGATGATGGCAGGTGCAAAAATCACCGCCAGCAAGATACCGGTATAACTGGCGCCTGCACCTGCGCCGGAACCAACTTCCGTTGAAATCGTGGTTGAACCCAGCAGCGCGACGATGTTTCCAAAAGTGGTTAAGAAAATGCAGCCCAAAAACAAAGTACTATTTTTCGTCACAAGTTCATTCTAAATAGCGGCGTGAGGGATTCGGGCTCAATTG
Organism: Actinomycetes bacterium; assembly: GCA_037138935.1. Classification (GTDB taxonomy): domain Bacteria; phylum Actinomycetota; class Actinomycetes; order S36-B12; family S36-B12. The sequence goes on along the minus strand of JBAXHK010000278.1, from coordinate 1,831 downwards.
GCTCGACCCGTGGTGCTGCCAAGGTGTTAGCAGCACTCAGGTTCAGGACGGGTTTGTTTGGGTGCGTTTGGTTTGGGCTAGCGGTTGACTCCCGGTTGCCACAGTACATCGCCGCCTGCGTCTTTATTGGCAAAGCGAGCCAAGATGAAGAGCAAGTCACTTAGTCGGTTGACATACGTTGCGGTTAGTTGATTCATGCCGCCGTGATAGGTGTCCAAGGCGGCCCAAATCGACCGCTCTGCTCGCCGTGCCACCGTGCGAGCCACATGGAGCTGGGCTGCCGCCGTGGTACCTCCGGGCAAAATAAATGAACGCAGCGGGTCAAGTTGGTCGTTATATTTGTCACAGGATTGTTCTAAATAGTCAACGTAATCCTGGGTTACCCGCAGTGGTTCGTGCACCGGGTTATCAATCACCGGGGTGCACAGGTCAGCGCCAACATCAAATAGGTCATTTTGGATGCGCAGGAGCAAGGCTTGGATCTCCGCGGGCAAGGTGGTAGCCGCAAGGACCATGCCGATCGCAGAGTTGGCCTCATCGACATCGGCGTAGGCCTTCAGGCGCGGGTCGTTCTTGCCGGTCCGGCTCATATCCCCGAGTGAGGTAGTGCCGTCATCTCCGGTGCGGGTGTAAATCCTGGTCAGGTTAACCATGGGTCTCCTTTGCTTGATCAGACCCTATGACACATCCGCGGTCAGCGCTCGTACGATTCGTACGTGGAGGTCTTGAGTATCACCGGCGGGCAGCGCCTGCAAGGCACGGTGCGGGTTACCGGCGCGAAGAATTCCGTCCTGAAACTGATGGCGGCCGCCCTATTGGCTGAGGGCACCACGACATTGACCGAGGTGCCCGACATCTTGGATGTTGAGATTATGGCGGAGTTACTGCGCCGCCTCGGGTGTGAAGTCGACCACGATGGCCTGGCTGGTCGAGTAAGTATCACGGTTCCTGAAATATTGGCCCACCGAGCCGACTATGACCTCGTGCGACGAATGCGTGCGTCAATTTGTGTTCTGGGCCCACTACTGGCTCGATGTGGTGCGGCGGATGTGGCATTGCCCGGTGGCGACAACATTGGCTCGCGCGGGCTTGACATGCATATCGCGGGCTTGCGGAAATTGGGCGCTGAAGTCACCAATGAGCACGGCTATCTAATTGCCTCGACCCAGCAGCGATTAACGGGTGGGTCAATTTGGCTCGACTTCCCGAGTGTCGGGGCGACTGAAACAATATTGATGGCCGCCGTAACTGCCAACGGTGTCACGGTAATCGACAATGCGGCGCGCGAGCCAGAGATAGTTGATATATGTCAGATGCTCATCAACATGGGTGCATCGATTGACGGTGAAGGTACCTCAACTTTAACCATCGAAGGCGTTGAGCATTTAGAGCCGGTGGCGCATTGCACGGTCAGTGATCGCATCGTTGCAGGTACCTGGGCGGTAGCGGCCGCGATGACTCAAGGCGATGTCACGGTATTGAACGCGAATCCAGCCCACCTAGAGGCGGCCCTAGACAAACTAGTTAGTGCGGGTGCGCAGGTGAGCCATGTCGTTGGCGGATTTCGGGTAGTTATGGACAACCGGCCCTTGGCCGTCGATGTTGTCACCTTGCCGTACCCGGGGTTCCCGACCGACCTGCAACCGCAGTTCATCGCGCTAAATGCCATCGCTAGCGGCGCCGCTCTGGTAACCGAAAATCTCTTCGAAGCGCGCTTTCGCTTCGTCCAGGAGTTATCACGGCTCGGCGCCGATGTGCGAACCGTTGGACATCATGATTTGGTTCGAGGCCGCTCACATTTATCCGGTGCACCGGTCGAGGCCACCGATAT
>JBAXHK010000277.1:0-3023 GCA_037138935.1 Actinomycetes bacterium | reverse complement strand
CTTTGGTGATATCCCATGTTGAAAATTGCACATCCTGGGTATCAAGTCCTAACCATCCTGGAAGTATCTTCAGGTAAAAAGTTCCGAGTAGCGCGTAGGCAAGAATTTGAAAAACAGAGTTGATTGCGACCAGCAACGCAGCGGCCTCGCTATCGCCACAGGCGAGGTCATTCCAGATCAGCACCATGGCGATACAGCGAGCCAGCCCGATCACTATTAGTCCGGTACGAAATGCTGGTTGATCCGGCAAGAAAGTCCAGGCGAGCACGAACATCAAGGCCGGGCCGATCGCCCAGTTAAGCAGCAGTGACAGCCAGAGTAACCGCCGATCCCCGGTGACATGCCCCATCTCCTCGTACCGGACTTTGGCGAGTACCGGATACATCATTAGCATTAGGCCCAGGGCAATTGGCAGTGAGGTTTGTCCGATGCTCACCGAGTCAAGGGCTGATTGAATGCCCGGGACCAATTTTCCTAGCCCCAGGCCCAGTGCCATGGCAACGAGAATCCAGACCGGCAAGAACCGGTCCAGTAGTGACAATTTGCCCAGCACCGCGGAATCAGCGTTCGTTGCGGTCATGGCAGGATCCTATCTATCCTTTGAACGGCACTTTCTCGATGTTGGACCTACCAGAATGCACTAGTCTCACGTAGGGTGATGGCACACGGGTGCGAGTTGTTGGCGCCGCGGCAAAGGGAGCGAAAATGGGTGTAAAGGCAGCAGTCAGAGCCCGAGTCTTATTACCGGTGGCGCTTGCGAGTGCCTTGTTCTTGGCCGGATGCTCGTCGGAGCCTGAACCGGTTCCATCCCCGAGCCTGTCTTCGGCGTTGGCCGCCCCGAGCGCAGATGCTGTCGTTACCTTCGATGCGCAGGCAACTTGTGAGACATATTTTCAGTTGGATCTCCTACGCAGCACCGTGGCTGCCGGGGTAAAGGATCTAAGTAAGAAGGAGCGCCGAGCGTTGCTGGTTGAATATCAACAACTCGTCACTGACCTAACGGCAACCGCCGGCGATGCGGCGAACTCGGGTGAGTTGACGCAGCAGGTGCTCACGAACGCCGAAAAGATGCAAATTATCTTGGACAAGTTTGGTAAGAAAGACGGGATCGACTCCTTGTCGAAAAAGCAAAAGAAGCGTCTTACCTTGCAGGCCAACCGGGTTGAATCGCAGTGTGCGAGCGCCGGATACGCGCTGCCGCAGGAGAATATCGATGCCCGGGAGTTGATTCCGTAATTCATGTCAGGTATTTATCTACCAGATCCTGCGCGCTACGACGGTCGGATGCCGTACCGGAGAACCGGCGTAAGTGGCCTGCAGCTACCGGCTATTTCACTTGGTTTTTGGCACAATTTCGGTGACGATAAACCGCGAGAGACGCAGCGCGCAATCATGCAACGTGCTTTCGATCTAGGGATAAACCATTTCGACTTAGCTAACAACTACGGCCCCCCGGCAGGTTCTGCTGAATTTAATGTTGGACAGATTTTACGTGATGATTTTTCCGGCCTGCGCGATGAGCTGGTGATCTCTAGTAAAGCTGGATGGGATATGTGGCCTGGGCCTTATGGGGATCTGGGTTCGCGCAAATACCTGCTTGCCAGCCTTGACCAAAGCCTCGCCCGGTTGGGGCTGGACTATGTGGACATTTTCTATCACCATCGACCCGATGCCGATACGCCCATTGAGGAGTCAATGGGGGCCCTTCATTCTGCTGTCCAGCAAGGCAAGGCACTTTATGTTGGAATCTCTTCCTACTCACCCTCTCGCACCTTGGCGGCAGCGCGTATTCTTGCCGACCTTGGCACCCCATTGCTGATCCATCAGCCTTCATACTCAATGTTCAATAGGTGGCTAGAAGTTGGCTTGCTTGACGCGTTGCAAGAGGTCGGAGCGGGCTGCATTACCTTCAGTCCACTTGCCCAAGGATTATTAACTAATAGATACCTAGAGGGTGTGCCCGCTGATTCACGGGCCGCTGCGGGTAAGAGTTTGTTCGACTCGCACCTAACAGAAGGCAATATTGATCGGGTGCGGGCATTGGCCGCAGTTGCAGCGCGCCGCGGCCAGTCGCTAGCACAACTTGCGGTGGCCTGGACACTTCGCGATGAACGAGTGACAACAACGTTGTTGGGTGCCAGTAGCGTGCGCCAACTGGTTGAGACCGCAAGCGCCGTCGATAACCTGAAATTTACTGAGGCCGAACTTGCTGAAATAGATAATTACGCGATTGACGCTGACATTAATTTGTGGGGGGCGCAATCCCTTATTCCTTAACACATTAATTATTTGACCATAGTAAGTGCATAGTTAGGTCGTGCGGAATGATTTCACAGGCTCAGGTAGCTGACGGTGCGAACATGCTTAGGCAATTGCAATTTCCAGCTGGTGCTTTGATCACGATGGAAGATCTCCAAGATGCGGGCCGTGAGCACATACTTGATCGGTTACGGGAGCAGGAGCCGGTAACTTGGCTTCCGGTTCTGGGCGGCTGGCTGATCACCAGTCGTGATGGTGCCCGCGAGATGTTGCTGCCAAAAGCTGGAGCAACCGTCGAGGTATCCGAAAATATGGTGCGCGCCTCACTAGGCAAAATGATGCTTACGGTCGATGCACCCGCACATGATCGACTCCGAGCGCCATTCGAACGCCCATTTCGCGCACGCGAGTCCGAACATGCCTTCGGTGATTTCATTCGGGGGCAGGCGGATGCGCTAATTGACCGGTTTGCTGAGGCAGGTAAAGCGGAATTACATTCAGCTTTCGCTGCAGAGTTTGCCGTCGCCGTTGCCGGTCACGTCATTGGGCTACCACTCGGCGAGAGCGCGAAAATCGACGCCTATTACGCAGATTTTGCCGCGGCAATGGTTTATGACGGTGACCCTGAGCCGGTTAAGCGGGCCGACTTAGCTCGGGAGCAGTTGGACAAACTGCTACTTGCCGGCCTAAATGCTCATCGGTCGTCGGGCGCCGCATCATTGACAAATGAAGTTTTGGCGAGCTCGGACAATGAACTGTCCGAT
>JBAXHK010000276.1:0-3033 GCA_037138935.1 Actinomycetes bacterium | reverse complement strand
ACCCCAACCGGCGATGTCACACACATGAAGCCGGCACGAAAAACCTAACGGTTCAGTACGCCCATATGCCCGACCGAACCAAGGCCAAGAAGTACACCTATCCGGCGATCAACTGCACCTATTTACAGACCAATGTTGCTGCAATACTTGGATTCGTCGAAGCCGAGAGCGCTGGCATTGTTTAGCTGTCTTGGCGTGGCGCTAAGTTTGGGCACTCGATCGCACGGCAATAAAACGTTGTTACCGTCCTGCATCCCGACAACTGCCCAAAAGACTAGCTGCCTGGATTTATGGGGTCGCTGCTGAAGGTCTCGCAGCGCATGTTCGAAAAGTCGGAGACGGCTGATTCACTTAGTCTTGGTGAGCGCGGGTGTGAGGATCTGCCATCTGGCCAATTATTAAAGCTACTTGTGTTTCGTTGATGTTTCGAGCTTGCGACCCCGAACATAAGTCTCGCTGAGGGCCTTCTCTCGCGCGAGCATGATGACCGCGAAGAGATAGGCATCACGCTGGGTTGTGGGGTCATCCGCTAGATGCATGTTGCTAAGTGTTTGGTCGTACATGTCCCATTCCCTTGGATCCAGGACAACGAAGTCGGCCTCTTTACCGACATCGAAGTTTCCGGTTCGATCCTCGAGATCGAGAGCACGAGCCCCGGCAAGGGTTCCGGTGAAAAGCAGTTCGGCCGGATGTAAGGACAAGGATTGATCATCGCTGGGATAAGGATCGATACCCACCGGTTGCCGTTCAGAGATATGAACCTTGAAGCAGGAGTTGAGTACCTGCGGAATAAACCACTCGTCCCCGGCGCCCCAGTCGCTGCCGATAGCAATATTGACTCCTGAGGCGACGGTGCGTTTCCAAGGCAGGGTTCCAGAGCCCAAGAAGAGTTGCGAAACCGGGCAATGGGCAATAGAGGTGCCGGTCTGTGCCATACGGGCTAGTTCGGCGTCGGTGCAATGCACCGCATGTGCCATGACGGTGCGCCTACCGAGCAGGGTTTTGCCGCCAACTTTGGAGCCTGGCAGGAACTTGCCGTCATAGGTGTCCAGGTAGCTGTCAACCTGATAAACGGCTTTGGTGCTATCAATCTCACCGGATCCAGGGCGCGCATTCTCATTTAGATGGGAGGTGAAGTAGACGCCCTTATCTCGATATTCGTCATACAGGTCACCGAGCGCGGCGAGCGTGGTCGGCGTGACTGACAAACTAAAGCGTGGTACCACGGAGACGAATTGGAGGGCATGCCGCCTCTCTTCGGCATCGAGAGGATGCCACTTCTCGATCTCCTCACGAGTGAGCCGGATGGCATCTTCTTCACTAGTCATGAGCAGGCGCCCTGACTCGGGCCCTGTCGTCTGTATTCCGCGCCCGGCGACAATACGAATGCCGCGATCACGCGCCTCCTCGAATAGGAAGTCTTGGGCATGTGGGAAGGCAGAGCCGAAAATCAGCCCGTTGGTTGTACCGGCGGTGATCATTCGATCGACCCATTCAACTGCTGCGGCTTTTGCGTATCCGAGATCTTGGAGTTTTGATTCCGAGGGGAAGATGCAATTATTGAGCCACTCGAGCAACTGGCCGCCGCCGTATGAATCACCGCACCACACCTGTGGGAAATGCATGTGCGTGTCGATGAAACCAGGCAGCAAGAACGCCCCGTGGTGATCAACCTTGACGGCATCGGCGTACTCGGTGGGCAGTTCAGCCCAAGCACCGCACCAACTTATGATGCCGTTGTCGTCCACGACTAGGGCCCCGTCTGGGAAATGAGCCAGATTCATGGCGGCTTCGGTTACCAAGGGCGCCCCGGCAATGTGAAATATATAACCTCGATGGACCGTCGACATGAGCACTCCCTAATTGAGGAACTAGCGGTACGTTTTTAGTAACTAGCAGACTTACTACAAAAGTGCTGGATCCCAGTTAATTAGCAGCGCGAAGATGAGAACACAAAGCGCGTAGAGGGCGATTATCAGGCCGGCCCCAAGTGCGGTACGTTTTCTGGCCGAAGCTTCGGGCGGAACCAACCACCAACGCAGTGCCCTGGAGGCCCAAGGGATTAGCAGGAAGCCGGTAAGGGCCACACTGATCGCATTTCCGATGAAGGTTGAGATTGCCGCTGCGAGGTGCATCTCAGCCATGAACTTGTTTATAGTCAATATCTCCAGCATAACTACGGGGTAGAGCACGAGCAGCACGATTGAAGTGAGTTTCCACGCTGGCGGTGGTTTAGCACCATTTTCCGAACTGGCAAACCAACTCTCAAAGGCAGAGTTGGCCGGTCGGCTGTCATATCGTTCAATATAGGGAGACGACTCTGCGACAAGCGCCTTGCGCTCGGCACTGTCATCCCATGAGCGAAGATTTTCTGCGGTATCGAAGGCCACAATTGCAACCCAGTTGGGATTGACACCGGGAATCGGCGCCTGCACCCGTTGCCCCACATACCCGGGGAATTGTTGTTGTGCGGCTCCGATGCGCCCCTGCCATTGCGCGAACCAAAGGTCCGAGCCGGCCTTTACTCGGGTGGTGATCACGGAGGTAGCGCCGACGGCGACTTGCCCTGACTCGGGGAGCAAGATATTGCTGATCGGTGGCGAGGCGCACAGCAATGTGAGTCCATCTTCAAAACCTTGTCGGGAGTCACTAGTGAGCCAGGCCTTGGCAGCCGCGGCGGTGCGAAAGTGTCGAACCAGGGTTTGCTGAGTCCCCGATGGATCCGTGTAGGTCTCGGCGCCGTCATAATTGAAATCTTTTGCTAAGGCATTTGAAATCTGACTCTGGGTGCTTGCAAAAGTCTCATCGGTCGCGCTCTTAAGTTGGTAGTGTGTGACCACGGAAGCGCCATTGAGATTGGTTGACTTTTTCACTCGTGAATAGTAGCGCAGACTACTGGAGAACGAAACGGAATTGGACCGAGTTTGGTTGACATCATGATGTCAACCAAACCGGGGGCACTCCCCTCTGAATGCGCGCGTTATTGTCGTGAAACCGGCCGATTATCTACTTTTCACGACAATAACGTGCGCA
>JBAXHK010000275.1:0-3040 GCA_037138935.1 Actinomycetes bacterium | reverse complement strand
TGGGCTGGTTGATCCAGCCAACGCCACCAGTAACCGCGGGAGACCACTGCTAGAAACGGCCGTAGATGCAACCGTCAACAAAACCACGGCTGCCAGTAGTGCAATTACCGCATCAAAAAGTTGCCGTGCGCGACGACGAATAACTAAGGCGACTCCGGCAGCGATTGGTAAGCCCAATGTGCCGATACCGCCGATGACATTCAGGGCCAAGATCACCGCCGATGGAAGTGACTGCACCCCGCTGGTGACATCGTCCTCGAGGCCGGCGGTCGTGCTGGTGGCAAACCAGCCAACTCCGATAATCGCGCCGGTAATGGCAATGGCGAGGACAAAGCGGGCGAGGTCAAGGGGCCGGCGCACCCGTCGGGTGAATGGATCCTCTTCGATTTCGACACTGCTGGTGGCCAGAGGCTGGCCATCGGGTGTCGCGGTCACCGGTAGATAGTCTCAGAGGAACGTCAGACGAAGGTGGTAGGCATGGCCCTATGAGGCAATCGGTGTCCCGGTCATGGGTCCTAGACACTGCCCCGCTGCCGCCCGCTACCCCCGCTGTCCTTGACCCAGAGCAGTTGCAGGTGGTCGAGCACCGCACCGGTCCGCTCCTGGTGCTCGCGGGCCCAGGCACCGGCAAAACCACCACCATTGTCGAGGCGATCACCGCCCGCATCAATGATCCGATTGACCCATTACCTCCGGGCGCTGTCCTCGCCCTAACTTTTGGGCGCCGGGCCGCTGATGAGCTACGCGATCGAGTCGTGCAGCGGCTCGGGGGTGGGGTGATCCCGGTAGTCGCAACTTTTCATTCCTTCGCGTACGGGCTGATGCAACAGACTGCGCAGATTGGTGAGGTGCGCGATCCACCGAGGTTGCTATCGGGGGCCGAAGAAGATGTGCGGATTCGCGATCTCCTAGTAGGTGCACTCGAAGATGGCACCATTAATTGGCCCGATGAGTTGGCCGGGGCCGTCACTACTTTAGGCCTGGCTAATGAGATCCGCTCGGTATTAGCCCGAGCCCGCGAACTCGGCCTTGATCCGGGCCAACTTGAGCGCATCGGTGCCAAGTCTGGGCGCCCAGCTTGGGCGGCCATTGGCGCACTCGCCGAGCAAGAAAACGCGGTAATGGTGCTCGAGAATGTTTGTGACTACATCGAACTCCTACATCGCGCGGTGATTGCGGCTCGCACCCCGGATATTGCGGCCAAGTTGCACCGCACCTATCGCGCGATCTATGTCGACGAATATCAAGACACCGACCAACTGCAAGTCGAGCTACTCAAGGCACTGGTTGGCCCGCGCACAAGTTTGGTTGTCGTTGGTGATCCCGACCAGGCAATCTACGGTTTTCGCGGCGCCGACGTACACGGCATTTTAAATTTCCCGCAGCAATTTCGAACCAGTGCCGATGAGCCGGCGCCCACGGTTATCTTGCAGCGCACCCGCAGGTTCGGGCCAAATATTCGAGCGGCAGCAACCGCGATCTTGGGCGCCCGACCGATCGGATCGTTCACCAAGGAGCAGGTGCATGCGCATCGGCATCCGGTTTGTGTTGTTGCTGCACCGGAGGCGGGTGCCACCGACATTGTCGAGGTCCAACTCTTCGATAGTGAGTCATCGCGGGCCGCACATATTGCCGAGCAAATCCGGCGCGCCCATTTAGACGATGGTCTGGCTTGGGCAGATCTCGCGGTTCTAGTTCGATCCGCGCGGCATATCCCGCTGGTGCAGCGGGCCCTCATGCAAGCTGGGGTGCCGACAACAATCGCAGCCGATGAAATCCCATTACGCGCAGAGCCCGCGGTAGCCGTGCTCTTGCAGGCCGCTGAAATGGCGGTCGATCCGGCCCGGATTACGAGCGAACAAGCGGCCGACCTACTGACCGGTCCACTAGGTGGCCTTGATGCATCGCAGTTTCGCCAACTCGGGCGCGCACTGCGTTCGGCGGCGCGATTAGCCGACCCTGACGTTCCACCTGGGTTTTCTGATGAACTGATCCGCGATACCTTGCGCGGGCGCCACGAACTTCCCACCTCGTTACCAGAATCTGACACCCTCCGGCTGGCAGTTGAACGAATGCGCGCGCTACTTGACGCAGCGCACGAACTAATTAGCACCGGTACCTCACCAGAAGATGTCCTTTGGCTGCTCTGGTCAGGGCGAGTAGGTGGCCAGCTGGTGCACGGGTGGCCCGAACGATTGCGTAATGCGGGCCTTGGTGGTTCGCGCAGCGCCCACCACGACCTTGACGCCGTCATCGCACTATTCGAGACGGCAGAACGCACCCAATCTAGATACCAAGGGTTCGCGGGCCTGCGCAATTTCTTAATCATGTTACGTAACCAACAACTGCCCGCTGAGCAGGTGGCCGATCGGTCACTTCGCACTGACGCGGTGCGCATCTTGACCGCGCATCGGTCCAAAGGGCTGGAGTGGCAGGCGGTTTGGGTTGTCGGCGCCGAAGAGGGCCAGTGGCCCGATCTGCGGGCCCGCGGGTCGATACTCGAACCTGATCGACTGACCAGCGTTGGTGTCGGAGACGGAGTGCGGCCGGCTGATTTACTCGCCGAGGAGCGACGGTTGTTTTATGTGGCGTGCACGCGCGCACGTCAGCGCGTAGTGGTAACCGCCATCGCATCTGGTATCGATGCCGGGCCGCAGCCAAGCCGGTTCATTGCCGCACTAGGGGTCGAAGCCGAAACTAAATCCGGACGCCCACGCTTCACCGCCTCACTCGATGGCTTAGTGGCCCGCCTGCGGCAAGTAGCGATGGACGAAATTAGCTCACCTTCGGTGCAGGCGGCCGCGGTCACGAAGTTGGCGGAGTTGGCGCGCGCCGTTGACGAAGCCGGTGAACCCCTGGTGCCCGCGGCTAATCCTGACTCTTGGTGGGCAATCGGCGATGTCACCGAAGGAGCGCAACCGGTTCGAGCCGCCGAGGCGCCAATTTCTTTGTCGGGTAGCGGGCTCGAATCCATCAATACCTGTGCCCTGCGTTGGTTTTTCGATCATGAGGCCCGGGTCGAAACCCCGCGCCCGGCGGC
>JBAXHK010000274.1:0-3043 GCA_037138935.1 Actinomycetes bacterium | reverse complement strand
GTGTCTTTTGCTTCGGCATATCGTCCTCGCTTGTCTAGGGAAGTACCTTGGTCCTGCTTTTTACTTGGCGTTACTTAGCCGCTGCTACATCTACCTCTTCTGCCATTCCGGTTACAGCTTCGGCCACTGCTTCAGACACGGCTTCGGCTTCACCCGCTCCTTCGAGAGCAAACTCTGCTCGCGGTTCACGTCGAACGGAGTCTGGCTTACGTCGTAGCGGTGCAAGCACCATGATCATGTTGCGGCCGTCTTGCTTTGGTGTTGCTTCAACAAAACCTATTTCACCAACATCATCGGCAAGTTTGGCCAATAACCGAAGTCCAAGTTCTGGGCGACTTTGCTCACGACCACGGAACATGATCGTGATCTTGACTTTGTCACCCGCCTTGAGGAACCGCTCGATGTGACCCTTCTTGGTCTCGTAATCGTGCGGATCGATCTTCGGTCGGAGCTTCATTTCCTTGATAACGGTGTGAATCTGATTGCGCCTAGACTCGCGCTCCTTCATGGCTGCTTCGTATTTGAATTTTCCGAAGTCCATAAGTTTGCAAACCGGCGGCTTTGACATCGGTGCCACCTCGACCAGGTCGAGATCTGCTTCAACTGCCAATCGCAACGCATCCTCGATGCGAACGATGCCTACCTGCTCACCATTTGGTCCGACAAGACGAACTTCAGGTACGCGGATTCGGTCATTGATCCGGGGTTCGACGCTGATGGTGCCTCCAAGCTGTAGTGGGCTGATCTACCCCGGAAACCACAGTGACCTCCGGCGCGGCGCACGGAGGTCTCGGCACGACACAACAACGCGCCAAATTACAGCGCTCTGCTGAGCACATGACCCGTGGCACCTTTTTAACCAGCTGAACCAGTTGCTTGCGAACAGTTGGCGGCGTACGGGTGGGAGCCGAGGCTCCGCTTGCTTAATCTGGCCTAAGCCAGGTCAATCCGCAGAAGCGTACCAGCCCGTCAGCGAATCAATAAACCGCGCTTCAACGGGAGCACGGTTAGGAGTTGACACAGGCCCACCGCGGCTAAGAATCCAAAGACCAAGGGCCAAGAATCCCAGACCTGCAAAATCACCCCGGTTAGCAGTGGCCCGAGGGCGGCCAGGCTGTAACTGACGAAAAAAGCCATGGCGGTGAGCCGGGCGGCCCCCGCGGCGTCTTCTGCGTATTCGCTGAGCAGCACTAATCCAAGGGCAAAAGTGCCGCCTAGGCCGATCCCGCCAATGATGAGCACCAAGGCGGGAAGGAAGCCGGGCGCTAGCCCAATTAGCAGCAGCGCCGCAGAGCTGATTAACACCACGAAGGAGTACATGGAGCGGCGAAATCTAGTTCGGTCAGCCAATGGGGGCAAGACGAACGCGGCGACCACCATCGCCACCGTAAATAGGCCAAATAGGCCACCACCGGCGGCTTGATCCCAGCCCCGCTCGTCATATGAGGCAGCCAGCCAGGCCACGGTGCTGTAGAAGATGAGTGAATTTAGGGCCAAGAACATGGTCAATGCCCAGGCGGTTTTGTTGCGCCAAGGCAGCGCTCCCAGGCTCACAGTCGAACTAGGCGCCTGCTCATGGCCCCCGGTGGGCCGCTCAATAACGATCCACCCGATCAGGGCAACCAGCGCTGGAATAGCCCAAAAAGCCAAGGCGATAGTCCAAGAATGTGTCCAGATGGCGATTGGCACAGTTAGTGCCCCGCCGATCCCGGCCCCCAGCATTAAGACCGCACTCCAGATACCGGTTGCCCGGCCGACCGCACCTGGTACTTGCTCCCGAACGATGCCGGGTACCAACCCGGCGGCTAAGGCGATGCCCACCCCGGCGAGAAATGCGGAGACATACAAAACCCCGGGCACGGCACCCAAGAGGCGCATCAGCAAAGCAAAAACCAAAATGCCAAGGGCAATTGCCACCGTGCGGCCGCGGCCGAACACGTTCGAAACCGCCGGAACCGCGAGCGCAAAAATCCCCATACAAAGCACCGGGATAGTGGTGAGGGCCCCAAGTGCTACGTCATTCCAGCCCAGTTCTGCCCGAATATCCACAATTACTTCGGGAACACTTGAAATTGCCGCCCGCAGGTTGGCCGCCACCAACACTAGGCCGAGCATCGGAGCGAAGGCCAACGGCACCCGTGCGGTCGGTCCCTGGGGTGAGATCACTTGCTGAATACTTCACCCGTACCCTCACGCCATGGCATCGGGGGGCAAGAAGTTGGCGCGACCGGCGTTTGCCGATGATGATGGATCGCCCGATTTAGAGTTGCGAACTGCACTGATCTCCCCAACCGGCTCATTGATCGCACTCTTAAAAACCAGTCGACTCTTGGTGGCGGTGGTGTCGGTTGCAGGTGAGACCAGCGCCGACGGCTCCGACAAGAGCAGCCACCTGGCAGCGGTTTCGATGATCAACGATGCTGGACAAAAAGGCTTGCTGGCGTTCACCGGGGTGGACTCACTCGCCATTTGGGATCCTTCCGCGCGTCCGGTGCCGGTGCTCGGTGCTGAAGCAGGGCAAGCAGCGATCGCCGATGGCGCAATGGCACTTGTTATTGATGTCGCCGGGCCGCAGCGCTACGTCGTGACCGGTATTGCCCTCGTTGAACTAGCCGCTGCGGACTAAAGGCGGCAAGCGTGGATATCGGTGACCAGAATTCCGCGAGCCCCTAGGTCATACAACTCATCCATGACCCGGTGGACATCAGCACTTGGCACCATCGCGCGCACGGCCCGCCAATTTGGGTCATGCAGTGCCGAAATCGTCGGTGACTCTATGCCGGGTGTGATAGCACATGCATTTTCGAGTGACTCAATTCGAATGTCGTAGTCAACAAGTACGAATGAGCGCGCAACCATGACTCCGTTTAGGCGCCGGACGAATGTTTCAACAGCCGGATTCACTTGCGTCTCGCGGCGCTGGATCAATAGAGCCTCGGAGACGAGTAGCGGTTCACCAATTAACTCAAGACCAGCACGCTTAATAGTTGCTCCGGTGGCAACGACATCGGCAATAGCATCGGCGACACCCAGGGCCACCGCA
>JBAXHK010000273.1:0-3044 GCA_037138935.1 Actinomycetes bacterium | reverse complement strand
ACCACTTCGGCGCAGATTCCGTTTATCTGCGTTGTACGCGCGATGGGATATGCGACCGCTTGCCCATGCGGCGACCTAGCAACTTGCGCCGCAAGCTCCTGAGTGAAATCAATGTGCTCCTCGGCCAACCACTGAGCACCGGAGGCGAGCGGGATCGCCAGCACCTCTGCGGCCTGCTCGGCCGACTTAATGACCCAGACTCCGCGTCCGTCATAGCCACCACGTGAGGTCTTTAGTACCACCGGCCAACTAACCTGGGCCACGAACTCGATTACCTGATCCAGAGCCGAAACAACCCGCCAGCGCGGGCACGGCACCCCGATGTTGGTTAGTGATTGGCGCATATGAATTTTGTCTTGGGCGTGAAACAGCGCCGCAGGCCCCGGCCGCACCGCAACGCCAAGTGCCTCGAGTTGTTCTAGATAGGCCGGTGGCACGTGTTCATGATCAAAAGTGACGACCTCGCAGCCTTCCGCAAACGCAAGCAAAGCGTCGATATCGTCATGCGACCCGAAATGAACATCGCGAACCACTTGCGCCGCTGGATCAGTGGGCGATTGGGCTAAGACCCGAAAGCCAATACCAAGTGCGGTTGCCGCCTCTGCGCTCATTCGAGCAAGCTGGCCCCCGCCGATCATTCCGACAACAGGTGCTCTCACTGGCTCAGGCTACAAGCGCGCGAATCCGTCGCCTTCAGGTGCCATCGGTTGGGAGCACCGGGCTGGCGCCATTTTCGTGGGAGCCACCTCTGCGGCGCACATCATCTTCTTCTTGTAACCGGTAGACATCGCGCTGAATTTCCTCAACATCTGGCACGTCCTTGATACTCAAAGTGCCGTCAACATTTGCGGACTCAATCTGCAGGACACCGAAGTTAAATATCCGCCCGAGCACGCTCTGCTCAAATGAGACGCTATTGACTTTGGCGAGTGGCACATCACGCCCTTCCTTCGTCAACAGGCCTTTTCGCACGATGATACGGCGGTTGGTGAAAACGTACTGCGTCGTTATCCAGCGCAAAAATGGGATCAGCACCCCGAACAGCAAGATAACGATGCCGCCTAGCCCAATGATCCACCGCAGGATGGAACTATCGGTTAGGAAGAAAAGCCAGGTGCCAAAGAACACCAAGGCGATCAGGATGAGTACCGGGAAGATTATTGCTCGCCAATGGGGACGCATTTCAAACTTGATTGATTCACCGGGTGAGAGCAGCTTCGCTGGGTAGGCCATGGCTAGATCGTTGCATGGATTACATCGCCGGCGGCAACAGACCGGGTATTTCCCTGCGAGTCGGTGACCACTAATTGGCCGTCAGGGCTAATTGCGGTCGCCACGCCGACCAATACCTCACCGCCTGGAAGCAGGACCTGAACCGAGCGGCCTAGGCTCAAACACCGCTCCCGATAGTCACCGAGAAGGCCCAAGCCACCGTTTAAACCTACCCCCGAACGCCATTGGGTGACCCGGTGGCGCAAGTGGCTCAGTTCGGCGGCTAATAACCGGGCCCGGTCTACCGGCGGGGCACCTTCGAGGAATAACGAGGTAGCTTGGGGGGTTGGTAGTTCAGTTACCGCACCGCTGACATTGATGCCACAGCCAACAACCGCCCGCTCAGCGGCTTCAACAAGTAGGCCACCGAGTTTGCGTGGCCCGGCTAAACCATCGCGTGCCGGCCCGTCAATAACGATGTCATTAGGCCACTTCAGCATCACTTCGAGCCCGGTAACCTCACTCAGCGCGTCGGCTATCGCCAGACCGGCGGCCAGCGGCAACAGGCCACGGTGCACCGGAGCCACCGCGGCAATGTCGATCACGACCGATAACCACAACCCGGCACCGGCTGGGCTCTCCCACACCCGTCCTTGGCGGCCCTTGCCAGCGGACTGATGCTCGGCCACCACACAGGTGCCCTCTGGCAACGGCCCCCCGGCCAAAACCGCCGCTAACTCGGTGTTAGTTGAGCCGGTGGTGGCTAGTAGCCGTGGCTCCGGCCAGGGCTGCGCCCCGGTTGGGGGAGGATAGTGAGCGAGCCATCGCCTCACCGATGGTGCCGCTAGTGGCTCGCGCGACCACCTTGCCTCCGACCGACCCATATTCACAATGGCTAAGGTACGACGAGGAGGAAGCCCATGACCGCAGCACCCGACCCGCACACCACCGCGGGCAAAGCCAAGATCTTGCTCGACCGCCGAGCCGAAGCCATCGATCGACGCGGTTCAGCAGTTGAAAAGCAGCACGCCCGGGGCAAGATGACCGCGATGGAGCGCATCGAGGCGCTTTTGGATGAAGGCTCCTTCCAGCAACTTGATGGGCTGGCCAAGCACCGTTCGGTGAGCTTTGGGCTGGAGAATAATCGCCCCTATGGTGACGGCGTCATCACCGGTTATGGCACAGTTGAAGGCCGCCCGGTCTGCGTATTCGCCCAAGATTTCACCGTGTTCGGTGGCTCCCTCGGCGAAGTTTTCGGCGAAAAAATCGTCAAAGTCATGGATCTCGCCATGAAGACCGGTTGCCCTGTTATCGGCCTCAACGATTCAGGTGGTGCCCGTATCCAAGAAGGTGTCGTATCACTTGGTTTGTACGGTGAGATTTTTTACCGCAATGTTCAGTCATCTGGAGTAATACCGCAGATCTCCATGATCATGGGCCCGTGTGCCGGCGGCGCGGTTTACTCACCCGCTATCACCGATTTCACCATCATGGTCGACAAAACCTCGCACATGTTCATCACCGGCCCCGACGTAATCAAGACCGTCACCGGTGAAGATGTTGAGTTTGAGGATCTCGGTGGTGCGCTAACACACAACTCTAAGAGCGGTGTAGCGCACTACATGGGGAGTGATGAAAATGATGCGTTCGAGTACTTGAAGACATTGCTCTCCTATCTGCCCAGTAACAATCTTGAGAACCCACCGATCTATGACGTAGAGGTACCACTCGAAATAACCGACGAAGACCGCGAGCTCGACTCGATAATTCCTGACTCCCCTAATCAGCCATATGACATGCATCGGGTGATCGAGCATGTGCTTGACGATGGT
>JBAXHK010000272.1:0-3047 GCA_037138935.1 Actinomycetes bacterium | reverse complement strand
GGGTGTTTAAACCCTGTTGCTGGCCCCTGACCGCTGTTGGTCGGGGGCCAGTTGTTTGCGGTAGTGAACTCGAACACCCCAGGTGGTCTAAGTGCGGGCCAGGTCTCACTGGTAGCGGGGGTAATGGGGAAAGTGCCTGGCACCTTTCCTTGAAGCAGTTCGGTGAAGATCTCGTATTGCCCAGGGGTTGGGGTGCGCGGAGATGACCGCCGGGTTTTGGTATTTGGTTTTCGGGCCGGTCCAAGGCCAGCGGGTAGGAGCTTTGATCCCCAACCCGGGCCTTTGGCGGGTTTGGGTTGTTTAACGTATTTACGGTAAAAGTTGCGGTACCCGCGGGCGCACCCGCTAAGGGTTGGGGCCATAGCTAGTTAGGCCGCCGGCCAGGTTGTTAACCCATCTTCGGCTAGATCGCTAAAGGCACGGTAGTTACTCCACTGGTAGATGAACCCGCGGCGCATCTTGGCGTCTTTAGGGTTCGCGTGGATATACCGCAAAGTGTTCAAGACCCGCCGGTGATCAGATACCGGAAACGATGAAGACCCATAGCGGGCCTCCCAAAAGTGGCCCTTGCGTTTAAGGATCCGGTTCATACACATCGCCGAGTACCAATTGATCGCCTGCATGATCTTAGGTAACTCCGAGGCGACTTTCGGGGCGATCAGATAGTGAACATGATTACTCATCACACAAACCCCGTACACGTCAAAGTGATACCTGGCCTTAGCCCGAAAAACCGCCCCGAGTAACACATCACGGCACTGATTGCGGTGCAATAAAAAATCCCGATTATTACAACGCACCGTCGTGATGACAATGCTCGTCCGCCAAAATACGTAGCCGCCGACCCACCACCAACCCCCAAAACCCAGCTAGCCCAAACCACACGCCTATAGTCTGCTGAATCGCTAGAGGCCGGTGGCGTCCTTAATTACCTTGGCATACGCGGCTGCACCTTTTGCCGAGAGGTGCACTCCATCTGAAACGAAGTAGTCGCGCTTACCGGCGCTGGCCGCGTACCAATCGGCGATGACGGCATTTGGGTAGTCGGGCACCACCTTGGCAATAACCTCATTATTTGGGTCTTGCCAAACCCTTGGCACATCCGAATTGACGATCACCACGCGCGGGTAATTAGAGAGCTGATTTAGCATATTTCGCAACATGCTTTCAGTTAGAACCCCGTTGGTGCCTGGGTGAACAACCACAATAGGTGCGAGTTTGTCGGCTGCAACCAACTCGCGGATATCGCCGATGAAGGCGCCGGGCATTCGGGCTACTGCTGCATCAACGCGAATCCCCGGGATAGCTTCCTTCACAGCGCTGCGGGCACCGAGCAAGACTGAATCACCGATGGCGCTTACCGGTCCCGGATTAAATGTTGGAGTGGGCGTTGCGGACGGCAGCTGTGATGAAGTAGGTGCTGGAGACGAAGTAGCGCTGGCAATTGGAATTGGGTTTTCGTCAAAGGTGACTGCTGTTGTTCCGGGCACACCGTCATCGATTGCGGCAACCACATCAGGGGCAGTTGCTACTTCGGCGGTTGCCAATGCGGTGCCAAGAGCAAGCACTCCGATAGTTGACCACACAGCCACTCTCACGCCGATTCGAGTCTGACGCTTACGATCTTCGCCGGTGGAAGCGCGCCAAGACTTGATCCATCGATCGATTGCACCTCGCCGGATCGGTAGTTCAATGAATCTAAAGCTTGCTTCGGCAATCACGAAGGTCAAAGCGAGCCGCAAGATGAGCAGGGCGAAGCCATCCATCTCGATATCAAGCATTGGCCGAGTCACCATGAAGATTGGCCAATGCCAAAGATAAAGGCCGTATGAGCGCTGGCCGATGTAACGCCATGGTTGCGAGCCGATCCACCGGCCAATTGGTAACCCCGGGTGGGTTGCACAGGCGATGAGGATGGCGGTGACAACGGCGATCGCTAAGAAGCCTCCGCGGTAGAGCCAGGGGCTGAACTCACCGGCCCGCAGAAAAACAGCGATGATTGTCAAGGCCGCTAGTACACCAAGTGTGGTGCCGAGAACGCGGTAATTCTTTGGGATTCCAGCGGTCAAGCGTGCCGGGCGCCAAAACGTGGCAAGTAGTGCCCCCACCAATAAGCCCATTATGTGTGAGTCGGTACCAAAGTAGGCGCGGCTCGGGTCGGCGAAATCTGGGTAGCCACCTGCGATCGTTAAGTAAAGCATCCACGCTGTGGAAAGTAATGCAACTGCAGCTGCGATTAACGCGACCCCGCGCCGGCCAAATCGTCGGACACAAAGGTACGCGATCGCCGGCCAAATCAAATAGAACTGCTCTTCAACAGATAGTGACCACAGATGCTTTAGGAATGGCGGCCTTCCGGTAAATGCAAAATACGATTGATCGGCGAAGATGTACCACCAGTTGTTTACGTAGAAAAGTGAGGCGAGTGCATCACTTGCGAACTGGTGTGCTGCATCTCGATAGAAGATCGCGGTAGCTATTCCGACAACAATGAGCATTAACAGCAAGGCGGGCAGTAAACGTCTAGCGCGTCCTAAGTAGAAGTTGGCGAAGTCAATTCGACCTGACCTATTAAACTCCTCGAGGATAATCGAAGTGATGAGAAATCCGCTGAGCACGAAGAAGACGTCGACACCTAGAAATCCGCCACGTAACCATGAAATATCTCCGTGATAAAGCAGCACCCCAATGACTGCTAGTGCGCGGACACCATCTAGCCCCGGCAGGTAACCCATGGTTGAGCCAGATCGTCCGACCCGCCAGGGCATGGCTGGGGTGACGGTGGTGCTCATGTGCTGATGTTAAGTGCTAATCAGGTGGATATGCGAAACCGGTTAATCTCCGCAAGGTGCTTAGCGCGCAGTTCATGGTCACGAACTCCTAGACCTTCCTCGGGGGCAAGGCAAAGTACTCCAACCTTGCCCTGATGCAGGTTGTGGTGCACCTCGTAGGCGGCCTCACCGGCGTTTTCGAGGCTGAAGGTCTTAGAAAGGGTTGGATGAATCATGCCGCGTGAGACCATGCGATTTGCTTCATACGCCTCGCGG
>JBAXHK010000271.1:0-3049 GCA_037138935.1 Actinomycetes bacterium | reverse complement strand
CGCGGATGTCCGTGATCGGCCACGCCCTTCAGGAGCACGCGTGAACGCAATTCGGGAGCGGCTGCGCAAATTATGTTCGGCCGATGATGGAAATGCGGTGATCGAGTTTCTTATCATCGGGGTTCTGGTATTGATTCCCATGGCCTATTTGGTGTTATGTGTTATGCGCGTTCAGGCTGCGACATTTGCTTCCACCCAGGCCGTGCGCGAGGCCGGGCGCGCCTTCAATTCGGCTGATTCAGTCGGGCAGGGTCAAGTTTCCGCGCGCATGGCAGCCAGATTGGCTTTTGCGGACCAAGGTTTTGAGTTTCCGGAGTCGGCCCTTCGTATTAGTTGCCCGGCTTCACCATGTTTGGCTCCGGGCAGTGTGGCTGAGGTGTCACTGAATTGGCAGGTGCTTTTGCCGTGGATTCCAGCTGGTCTAACAAGTTCGGTCTCAGTCCCAATCGAGGTTGATCATCTTGCCCCCGTAGATGATTATCGAGTTACCGGGTGAGACTCAAAAATCGAATCAATGAATGCGGCGATGAACGCGGCAGCGTGCTGCTTCTTGGGGTCGGCTTTGTCATCGTGTGTCTACTTGCCATTGCAGTCGTCACCGATGTGTCGGCAGCGTTCTTGCAGCGCCGTAGCCTGATGTCACTTGCCGATGCCGCGGCAATTGCTGGAGCCCAAGCCATAGACCAAGGCGCGTATTACGCCAATGGCGCTAGCGTCGGAACTCGACTCAATCCAGGGTTAGTGCGCTCGGCAGCAGCAGCCCATTTGGCGCGCACTAATGCCGCATCGAGTATTCCCGGGCTCCACATCGAACAGATCAGCTCCGACGGAGTGCACGTACTTGTTGCCCTGAGTGCCCCCTTGCGGTTGCCGTTCTTTGGGCCTGTTCACCAAGAGATTGCTCACGTCGAGGCGTCGGCCCGACTGGATTACCGCCCCAGCCCCTGATCGGGCAGGCACCGTGACCGTAGGGTGGTGGCTTGTGACCCCCTTAGAAGCCCAAGAGCGCATGGCTTCTTTGGCAACCACTCTTTCGAGCATCGAAACGGTGTTGAACCTGCCGGCGATGCGCGAAGCTATCGTGGATTTAGAGGCCCAGGCTTCGGCCCCTGACCTTTGGGATGATCAAGATCGGGCCCAGCAGGTCACTTCTCGGCTTTCATTCGTTCAAGGTGAAGTCCGGCGGGTAGAAAACCTCCGCCGGCGCTTTGATGATCTGCCGATCCTTTAT
The DNA here is from genome assembly GCA_037138935.1 of Actinomycetes bacterium. Lineage (GTDB taxonomy): Bacteria > Actinomycetota > Actinomycetes > S36-B12 > S36-B12. The sequence goes on along the minus strand of JBAXHK010000271.1, from coordinate 1,818 downwards.
GAACTTGCTGACGATGAGGGTGATGCTGGTGCCCTCGCCGACGCCGATAAGGAACTTGAGTCGATGCAGGCAGCTATCGATGAGCTTGAGGTCCGCACCCTTTTGTCGGGGGAGTATGACTCGCGCGAGGCGTTGATCACTATCCGGGCCGAGGCCGGTGGAGTTGATGCAGCCGACTGGGCCGAAATGCTGCTGCGGATGTATTCGCGATATTGCGAGCGGCATAACTGGTCACTTGAAGTTTATGAGACTTCCTACGCCGAAGAAGCTGGCATTAAGTCGGCCACTTTCGCGGTTAAGGCGCCCTACGCCTATGGCACCCTTTCGGTCGAGCAGGGCACGCATCGCTTGGTGCGTATCTCGCCATTTGATAATCAAGGGCGCCGCCAAACCTCATTTGCGGGCGTTGAAGTAATCCCGGTGATAGCGCAAGCCGAGAGTATTGACATCCCAGAGGATGATTTGCGAGTCGATGTTTATCGGTCGAGTGGTCCGGGTGGCCAAGGTGTTAACACCACCGACTCTGCGGTGCGCCTCACACATATTCCAACCGGCGTAGTCGTGTCGTGCCAAAATGAGCGTTCACAATTACAAAACCGCGCCACCGCAATGGCGGTATTACAGGCGAAATTACTTGAGCGCCGCCGACAAGAAGATCGTGCCAAAATGGATGCGCTCAAGGGTGATTCGACCGGGTCGTGGGGTAATCAGATGCGCTCTTATGTGCTTCACCCCTACCAAATGGTGAAAGACCTTCGCACCGAGGAGGAAACCGGCAATACGGCCGCGGTTCTCGATGGCGAGATAGATGCCTTTATTGAGGCCGGAATCCGGTGGCGCAAGCAGCAGTCCGCCTGATTTGGGGCACCTTCGCATAGACTGCGGAGGTGATCCTGTTCGACGGAGTTACCAAGCTCTACGCAAATCAAGAGCGCCCTGCCTTGGACGAGGTTTCCCTTGAGATCGAAAAAGGTGAGTTCGTTTTCCTTGTTGGCCCATCGGGCTCAGGTAAGTCCACCTTCTTGCGGTTAGTGCTGCGCGAGGAGCGCCCGACTAAAGGTCAGGTTTGGGTTGCGGGCAAAGAGTTGAATCGACTTTCAAATTGGAAGATCCCAGCGTTACGAAGACAGATTGGCACCGTGTTTCAGGATTTCCGGTTGCTCCCGAATAAGACCGTTGCCGAAAATGTCGCCTTCGCACTAGAGGTCATTGGTAAGCCGGCGTCTCATATTCGCAAGGTGGTGCCCGAAGTTCTCGAGGTCGTTGGCCTCGAAGGCAAAGAGGAGCGACGCCCTGACGAATTATCAGGTGGCGAGCAGCAACGCGTTGCAATTGCAAGGGCTTTCGTTAACCGGCCAATCTTGCTCATCGCCGATGAACCGACCGGAAACCTCGACCCGGGCACCTCGGTGGGCATCATGAAGCTGCTGGACCGTATTAATCAACTTGGCACGACCGTGGTGATGTCAACCCATGATCAGGCAATTGTTGATCAGATGCGCAGGCGGGTAATTGAGCTCGAGGGTGGGCATGTCGTGCGCGATCAGTCACGCGGTGTTTATGGGTATGCCCGGTGATTAGTTATTAACCTGACATGAGATAAGGAGGAATCAGCATGCGCGCAAACTTTGTGGCAAGTGAAGTAAGCAGCGGCATTCGCCGTAACTTGACCATGACAATGGCAGTGATCATCACAGTTGCTGTTTCACTCGGTCTCTTTGGCGCGAGCATGCTGGTGCGAGCGCAGGTTTCAACAATGAAGGATTTCTGGTACGACAAAGTTGAGGTATCAATTTTCCTTTGCGGTAAAGGTAGCGA
>JBAXHK010000270.1:0-3053 GCA_037138935.1 Actinomycetes bacterium | reverse complement strand
ACCGCACCAAGCCCGCCCATCACTAGGGCGTTGGTCCCGTGGCCGCTGATCGCGCCCATCTTCGGTGCCGCGATCTTGCTCACCGCAACGCAGGTTGGTGTCACCGCCCTGCTTTCGCTTTATTTGTTCACCGAGCGGAACTGGTCATATGGCGCAGCGGCCATCGCTTTCACCTTCGTCATGGTTATGTCGGGCGCCGCCCGGGTTTTGATGGGATTCGCTGCCGACCGCTGGCCCCGGGCGCGGGTTCTGTTGCTGTGCGCGATCGGAACGTTGACCGCAGTGCTGCTCTTAATTGTGGCAATGACCGGTCAATATCAAATCTCGGCCGTGCTGCTGATAATTGCCGCCATCACCGGAATGGCCTGGGCTTCACTTACGATAACGGTCACCGTTGGCGCCGTCCCAACAGCACAGATCGGCCAGGTACAAGGGGTCTACCACGCTATGTGCTGGATTGGCGGCGGATTTTCCCCCATCATCATCGGTCTGATCGTCCAGCAATACGGGTGGTCTCTTGGCTGGTTACTGCTCGGAATAACCGCAATATGCGGGGTGCTCGTCGCCGCTACTCGAATTCGCACGGTATTTGTGGCGCCAAGTGAGGTAGTGGAGCAAACTATGGTTTAGGACGGCTACCGCGCCGGCCGCTGGCAGGGGGTCAAATGTCATTAGCCAGACCGTTCACCACGCCTCGGCCCGCGTCATATGCCACCGCACCGCCACCGGTCAAACGCCGCACCGCAGGGCACCTACAACTACCAAGGGGCCCGCGGCCACTGATCCCGCCCGCACTGTTGCTCAAGTTCCAGCGCGACACACCGGCATTTCTGTTGAATCTTCGCGACACTTATGGCGACTCCGCGTCATTTTTTCTCGCAGGGCAACTTTTTATCGGACTCTTCTCCCCGGCCATGGTTTATGAAGTAACCACCGCGCAGCAATCATCTTTTATCAAGGGGGTCGGCTTCGCCCGAATGCGAAAAGTATTAGGTGAAGGTTTGCTGACCAATGAAGAGCCAATCCATATGCGACATCGACGCATGATGCAACCACCTTTTCAGAAATCACGACTTGATGGATACGCAGTGCTCATGACAGATTTAACTACCAGTCAAATTGGGGCCTGGGGTGATGACGAAGTAGTACTCCTTGCTCCCGCAATGATGCGACTGACACTCTCGATAGTTTCCGAAACCCTCTTCGGCACCGATGCCCTGCGATTTGCTGAACAAATCGGTGAGCACATGGGGGTGGCGATTGACCGCATCGAGCGCACAATGCTGCCTGGCCTTGACCGTTTCGATAACGTGCCTCTCCCGTATTGGCGCAAGTTCCACGAATCCGCCGACATACTGGCTGAGATTGCCGAAGAGCTCATCGCCGAACGACGCGCGACCATTGACCCCGACAACACCACCGACCTACTCAGCTTGCTGTTATCCCTACGCGATGAAGACGGCTCGCAGTTCACCGATGAGGAGATCCGCGACGAAGCACTGACCTTGATTCTCAGTGGGCACGAGACCACGGCCAATATGCTCACCTGGGCATTTAGTTGGCTGGCCGCTCACCCCGAGGTGATGCGAGCCTTACAAGATGAAGCGGATTCAACACCTTGGATACTCGAGGGACGGGCACCGACCCTCGAGGAAGCAATGCGAGCCGAAGTTGCAGGTCAGGTGCTTGCCGAATCCTTGCGCATGGCACCACCGGTTTGGGTAGCTCCGCGGCGAGCACTTACCGACCTTGATATTTGCGGGGTAAAAGTCCCGGCCGGCGCCCATGTGCTCATCAGCCAATATGTCACCCAGCGGGACCCTCGCTGGTTCCCCGATCCCCACACCTGGGAGCCGGCCAGATGGAGCGACGACTTTGTATCAACACTTCCACGCGGGGCTTACTTCCCGTTCGGGGCCGGCACCCGCAAGTGCCTGGGCGAGCACTTTGGTCTGCTAGAAGCGCGCATTATTTTGCTGGTGGCCGCCCATCAAGTCACTTGGGAGCCAGCCGACCCGAATGCGCCAATACCGAAAGCGGAGCCGCGCGCCACTTACCGCGCCGCCGGTGACGTGCCGATTCGAGTCCGTCGGCGAAGTGGTCATGGCTGATTTATCACCGCACGATGAGGCGATCGCCCGGGGTGAGCCTGGCTACCTTGATCCAGATACCGGGCTGTTTGTCATGACCTCGGCCCACCACCAAAAACGCGGCTACTGTTGCAATTCGAACTGCCGGCACTGCCCATTTAAGTGACCGGCCGGTAATGACTTACCTTTAACCCGTGCTCCGACGGATAATCATCACTTCGCTGGCCGTGACTCTTGCTTCGCCATTCCTGATTAATCTCACAGCGCAGGCAGCACCGGCCCCAATCGCCAAAGGCTCCTGGCTCATGGTTCCGCAGAGCAAGGATGCGAACGGTGACGGTTTTATTGACGGCGATGGTGGCGTACCGAAAAGTGGGGCGCTCGACTTACAGCCGTCCACGACATTTATCGGAGCTGGTAACTTCACCGCGCAGCCAAATGAACGCCTGATTGGTGGGGCACTCTCTTGGTACTTAGATTCAGCCGGCTACCCGGTGCAACTCAACGCCTGCGCCTCGACCGGCGCTACTTACGTATGGACGATTTCACAGGGCCAAAGCATCATTAAGACCACTTCGGTGCGCGCCCTAAAGAAGAAGACCTGCAAAACCACGGTGAGTCTTCCCGAGGGGCAATACGTTTTTCAACTGACTGTGCGATCTGGTGCTGCAAGGCAAGTGTCGAACTTAAATGCCACGGTACTGAACTACTTGATGGTGGCCCTTGGTGATTCATATGCCTCAGGTGAAGGTAACCCTCGCAATGTTGAGGCCTGGTTATCCGAAGCAGGAGCCTTTAGGCCCTATTGGGATGACGACAATTGCAATAGGAGTTCACGAGGAGCGCCAGCGCAGTCGGCACTCGCACTTGAGAAAGCTTCGCCGTATTCCTCGGTTACCCTCGTCGACGTCGCCTGCAGTGGTGCCACCGTTGATAGCGGCGTATTGGGGCCGCAACGCCAAG
>JBAXHK010000269.1:0-3053 GCA_037138935.1 Actinomycetes bacterium | reverse complement strand
TAGACGCCAACCTATTTGCCCCATGAACACCGGTGCAGGCGACTTCGCCACAGGCGAATAGGCCACTAATGGAAGTGCGGCCCCACAGGTCGGTGAGTACCCCACCGGATACAAAATGCTGAGCAGGTGAAACCGGGATTAGATCAGTAACTGGGTCAATGCCCCGAGTTCGACATGATTCAAGGATCGTCGGGAAGCGGTGCACCCAACGGTCTGCGCCAAGAGCTCGACCGTCTAGCCAAACATGGGCCGCGCCCGTCTCACGCATACGGCGCATGATCGCTTTGGCCACCACATCACGCGGCGCTAGATCAGCGAGTGGGTGCTCATCCACCATGAAACGATTGCCGGCGTTATCAAGTAGCACCGCGCCTTCGCCTCGCACTGCTTCAGAAACCAGCGGCTGCTGCCCTTGAGCCAGTGGCCCAAGCCATAACACCGTCGGATGAAACTGCACAAACTCAAGATCAGCGACATCAGCACCCGCGCGCAGTGCTAGTGCAACACCATCACCCGTGGCAACATACGGATTCGTGGACTGCAAGAAGACCTGCCCGAAACCACCAGAGGCAAGGACAACACTCGGTGCCAGGGCTGCGCCAATGCCGCCCCGTTGCCCGGTGCCAACCACGTGCAAGGTCACCCCTTGCGCCGCTCCGGTTTCATCCAGGAGCAGGTCAAGTACAAGGGCATTCTCGACGACTTCGATGCCCTGATCAGCGGCAACGGCTGCGACTAAGGTGCGCGAGACTTCAGCGCCTGTGGCATCGCCGCCGGCGTGGGCGATGCGATCACGAAGGTGGCCACCTTCACGAGTTAGCGAGATTTGACCAGCAGCATCAAGGTCGAAATGTGCACCGAAAGTGATCAGCTCACGAACTGCATCCGGCCCTTGTGTCACGAGTACCTGCACGGCCTCTTCATTGCACAAACCAACCCCGGCAACCAAGGTGTCCTGCAAATGCTCCTGGGGCGAATCATCTTCGGCCAATGCCGCTGCAATGCCACCTTGAGCCCACCGCGTTGAGCCCTCATTAACTTGTGCTTTGGTAACTAACAGCACCGTTTTGCCTGCGGCTCGTGCATGCAGAGCAGCTGTGAGACCAGCGACCCCTGAGCCCACGACCACCACATCGGCGCGCGCGGTCCAGCCAGGTTTATCCGCGCGCAAACGCTGCGTGAGCCGCAAGTTACTCACCCCCGGTTCACTCATGCCGGCGCCCCCAAGTCACAGGATGCATTATCGAGCAACCTCGTGGCACCAATACGCACGGCCACCACAACCCGGGCCGGCCCACTAACGGGAGGTGGCCCAAGATCGGGCGCAGTCACCACGAAGTAGTCGACTTTTATTGCGGGCTCCTTTGCCAGGACCGCCAAGCCCGCAGCAAGCGCTGCACCTTGCCCATCATGCGCGGCAGCAACGGCGGCTTCAACCGCCTGCGGGATACGGGCGGCGCAGGCCCGCTCCTGCTCGGACAGATATCGATTGCGACTACTTAATGCCAGCCCATCATTTTCGCGCACCGTCGGAACAGATACCACCTGTACAGGTACTTCACGGTCAGCAAACATCTGGGTAACCAGCACTAATTGCTGGTAATCCTTCTCACCGAATGTCGCGAACCGGGCCCCGGTCAATTGTTGTAATTTGCTTACCACTGTCAGCATGCCACCGAAATGGCCTGGCCGAGCAGCACCCTCCAAAATCATGCCGAGCGGCCCAGCATCAAGTATTTCACTCGCGGGCAGTGCCGAAATATCAGCGGTTCCATAAACATCGAGGGCATCGGGGGCGTAGACGATATCGACGCCCTCGGTTTCACACGTCTTGAAATCACCGTCAAGGGTCCGCGGGTATTTCGTAAAATCCTCGCCAGCACCAAATTGAGTTGGGTTGACAAACACCGTGACGATTACAGTGCCAGCTGAGCCTACGCACTCACGTGCAACCCGCATCAGCTCTGCATGACCCTCATGTAATGCGCCCATCGTCATCACAACTGCGATTTCACCGTGACACAGTTTGGAGATTTCGCGATGGGTTTTAATAAGGATTGTCATCGCTCCTCCCCCAAGACTTCGAGCAATGGTTCGGCGGCCTGAGGGCTAAGTAACCCGGCGCCCACCGCACGGTCTGCGGTTAGCCGCCCCAAAGCTCGATATCCGGCAGCAGCCTGCTCGGAGACTTGCTCAATGACTTCTAGATGGGCAGCTACTGAATCCGCATCACCACGTGCCACCGGCCCGGTCAACGCCTGATCACCAAGCCGCAGAGCATTATCAAGCGAAGCACTAAGTAGTGGTGCAATGAGTTGCTGCGGATTCTCAATCCCCGCGACTTTGAGCAGGTCGAACGTCTGCGCAACCAAGGTGATCAAGTAGTTCGAACCATAAGCAAGTGCCGCGTGGTACAGGGCACGCGAACCCTCCGGGACCCAGACTGGGTCACCACCCATTTCAACAACAAGGGCCTCGGCAATCGGTCGCATCGCCTCGGCGGCGGTAACACCGAACGGGCAGTCAGCTAACCGGGCGAGATCAACACTGGTGCCGGTGAATGTCATTATCGGGTGGAGGGCAATCGGCACGGCACCATATTTGGTGACCGGTGCCAAAACTGAAACTCCGTATCGTCCGGCAGGATGCACCCAAAACTGCCCGGGGTGCACATTTCCGGTCTCGGCCAGACCCGAAACCAAACTTGGCAAAGTGTCATCGGGCACAGCGACCAGCACCAGATCAACATCCTTGGTGGCCCCGGGCACATCGGTGATCGGTACCCCCGGTAGCAGCGCCTCGGCGCGCAACCTCGACAGATCAGAGACAGCGGATACAGCGGCGACGTGGTGGCCGGCCCGGCGCAAAGCCGCGCCAAGGACCGCACCGGCGAGACCAGCACCGATAACGCCAATTCGCAGTCGGGGTGGGCCAGATTCGTTCACAGGGTGAGCGTAGAGGCAGGGAATAGCCCCGCACTAATCGCGCCCAATCAACCGCACCTGAGTCCACTTCGACGCTAATCTGTTTTGTCGTGGTCAGCAAATGCACCT
>JBAXHK010000268.1:0-3073 GCA_037138935.1 Actinomycetes bacterium | reverse complement strand
CTGAAATTTGAGATTCTGCACCGCAGCTACGTCAACTACGCGGTCTTGACCCGCGGCTAGCGAAGTTCGCTCGCACTTCAAGGCCTCCAAGTAATTGGCGAATCAGTTACTGCAAATTGGGCCATCAGCACTGGCCACGCCCGCCCGCCCGCCGCCGCTGTCTAGGCTTGGGTTCATGACGCAGGCATCTGATGACAGCACCACCCCAGGGGGCCCTGCTGACTCCGCTTCGAAAATCGCCTACCAGGGCGAACCTGGGTCTAACTCCGATGCCGCTTGCCAGGTCGTCTACCCGGGATTAGCAGCTGTGCCCTGCGCCACTTTTGAGGACGTCTTCGCCGTTATGGCCGAAGGCCAGGCCGACCTAGCAATGATTCCTGTCGAGAACTCAATCGCTGGCCGCGTTGCCGACATCCATCACCTGCTTCCCGATTCAGACTTGCACATCATCGGCGAGTACTTCATGCCGATTCACTTCCAACTAATGACAGTGCCAGGTGCCCGCATGGAGGACATCAAAGTTGTGCGCAGTCATGCCCATGCACTTGGTCAATGTCGCCGACTCATACGCGAGCACGGCTGGCGCGCCATCGTTGCCGATGACACCGCCGGCGCCGCGCGCGAAGTGGCCGAGGCTGGTGACCCAACTGTTGCGGCACTTGCACCCCGCCTGGCTGCTGATCTTTATGGGTTGACAATCTTGGCGACCGATGTCGAAGACGAGCACAACAACACCACGCGCTTTCTAACGCTGGCGCGCGAAACAAATGTGCCTTCCGCAGGATCTGGTCCGGTCATTACTAGTTTCGTCTTCCGGGTGCGCAACGTGCCGGCGGCGCTCTACAAGGCGATGGGCGGTTTCGCAACCAACGGGGTCAACATGACTAAGTTGGAGAGTTATCAACTCGGCGGCAGCTTCTCCGCAACGCAGTTCTATGCCGATGTCGAAGGCCACCCCGAAGATGGCCCCCTCACCTTGGCATTTGAAGAGCTTGCGTTCTACACCTCTTATGTGCGAGTCCTTGGCACCTATTCGGCTAGCTCATTTCGAGCGGACTATGAGGAGCTGCCTAGTTAACCGAAAGCCGCACATCTGCTCCCGGGGCAGAGTACGTTCTTTTTAACTAGAGGAGATGCCCATGTCGGGTAGCCATCGACTTTTTAGCGAGTGCACCCGCAGGCCCGTAGTTACAGTTGCCATTGCCGCAGTAGCTGTCAGCCTGCTGCTCGCGGCGCCGCAGGCCAATGCGGCACCGCCAGCGAATCCGAGTCGTCAGGAGGCAATCAACGCTGAGGTCGCCTGCATCACCGCCTATGCGGCAGACCCCGCTAATAACTACGTGAACTACGCGCCAGCGATCGGTGCCCCAGAAGTGACCGATGCCGTTCACAGTGGGCTACAGCCCTGTGCGAGCTTTGCTGATGACAGCAGTGGCAAAAAGAACATCAACCACACCGGGCACAAGTACCAGGTGGCGCAGTACCTTTCGCCCACGGTTTACCCCGGTCAAATTCAGATGATCATTCAAAGTGGCCCAGGTGCTGCCTTCCTGATCGGTGGCGCCCCCGGAACCCCGATCCCTTCTTATACCGGTGGTCCCTATGTGGCTCGCTTCAACCCGACCACCGGGGCCCAGATTTGGCGAACCTCACTTCCCCTGGCACCAGGGCAATGGGTCGCTGCTCCTAGCGGTGCAGTCGTAAAAGGCGGTTGGGTTGTTGTGGTCATCGGACCCACCGTTTACAAGCTAAACCCCAAGACCGGTGCGATCGTTGCATCGGCTCAACAGCCCGTCTTTGCCGGCGCTGCTATTGACGCGAACTTTGATGGCTTCGCGGTAGCTCCGGATGCGAACGGGACGATCCTGCTGAAGAGCCAGAACCGATCAGCGGGTTGCACCATTCAAGGTAACCAGGCCATGTCAATGTGCGTCGCGCAGTTCGGCCCTCAGCCGGTCACCACCGTAGTCGCGATTGATCCGGTCACCTTAAAGAACATCGCGGCGATCGCACTGAACCAAGCTGTGATCGCCCGACCGACAGTAGTGTCGAATAAGGGCAATACCGATATGTATCTAGCGGGGAGCGCTCAGGGCGTTCGAGTCACCTGGAACCCCAAGACCAAGACCTTGAGCCAAGACTTGGCCTGGGCCCCTCCATACCTGCTGCCTGGGCAGAATCCCGGTGATGCGCCGGTACCTGTGGGCGACTGGGTTGTCTTCAACAACAACGCGTTCCCGACGCAGGGCGTGCCTATCTGCGCTGTTGCGGTGCGGATGACCAATGCGGCGGACATCCACCGTCTCTGCCCATGGGGAACGACCCTTCCCGCGGGAGTAACCAGTAATGCGCCGGCGAGCTTCTCTGCTGACCCGGAGAAGAGCCTGATCTTCATGTACGATCTTCTAGTTGGGGGAGTCTTTGCTGTTCACCTTGATCAGGCATCAGGGGAGATGGTCGCGAAGTGGAGTCGCCCGGATTGGCGAACTTCGGATTACTTCACGGCCGTCGGGCCGGCTAGCCATCGGGTGTTGTCGTCCCAATATATGAATCCAAATTTTAATGCGGGCCAGTTGAGTAACAACTCATGGACCGAAGGCGTGCTGTGGGTTGATGAGGCGACCGGAAAGACTCTTGCCCAGTCGGCCTATAACGGCCCTACTCAATTGGCCTGGATGGTGTTGCCCTCGTATGCGGGACGCTTCTATTCGATGACGACAAATGGCACCATAAATATCTATGTGCCGCAGGCGTGCGCCACTAAAGGCAAGCCGCGCGTGCCAGCTCCGTCGATTACGACCTGTTCGACCGACTATGCGGCGCTGCCGCAGCCGGTCGCATACCCAGCCCCAAGGCCATAAAGCGCCTTAAGGGACAGTTGTTTTCGGAAACGGCTTGCAAAGTTAGAAGAAACCGTAGGTGTTTGACGGTTTGTGACGTACCGTTGAATTAGGTGCCCGTTTGGGTATCGGCCCGTTAACGAATGGGAGCAAAAAATGCCAAATATTGATACTGCTAGCCCAGCAAGTTCAGCGCCATCTGAGCGGCTCGCACTCGGTGTTGGTTGGGTGCG
>JBAXHK010000267.1:0-3074 GCA_037138935.1 Actinomycetes bacterium | reverse complement strand
CTCATAGTCATCTCCTACTGCTTACCCTTGCGCTTGCTGCGCGAAGCTTTTTTGGGTTGAACCCGCGGCGTATTGTTTTCCGACGCTGCGTCGGGATCCTCGATTGATTCAATGGCTGGGGCCTTGGCACTGGCTTTGGCCACCCTACGGGCTTCTTTGGCCTCATAAGCCGGCGTGCCTGGTTGCGGATTATTTCTAATCACGTAGAACTGCTGCCCCATTGACCAAAGGTTGGTGGTGAACCAGTAGATGAGAACACCAATAGGGAAGTTGATACCACCGATTGCGAACATTAAAGGAAACACATACAGCATAATTTTCTGCTGCTTGACCATTGGATTATCGGGGGCGCTGTTCTTCACAATCAATTGACGTTGAGTGGTGAACGTTGTCGCGGTCATCAAGATAATCAAAATAAAGGCAACGATGCGCGTATAAATCGGCATAAAACCATCAGCCGCGACCTCATTGGCGCCCATGAAAGTGCCGTACAAAGGTGCACCGAAAATCGACGCATCGCGTGCCTGTAGAAGTAGGTCTTGGTATTGCGGCCACTGGAACACACCCTGTGGGTTGTTCATCGCTATACCTTGCAAAACCCCAAATAGCGCAAAGAAAATTGGTGCTTGTAGCAATATCGGTAAGCATGATGAAAGTGGGTTGGTACCTGTGTCCTTATAAAGCTTCATCATCTCTTGCGACTGCTTTTCGCGATCACCCGCGTACTTCTTTTGAATCTCCTTCATCTGCGTCTGAATAATCTGCAAGTTGCGCTGCGATTTGATCTGCTTAACGAACAGCGGGATCAATGCAATGCGAATCACGATGACTAGCCCGACGATCGAGAACGCCCAAGTCCAGCCACTTGCTGGATCCATAAAAATACTAAGTAGTTGATGGAACTGCACCAAGATCCAACTAACACCGGTGCGTAGCCAATCAAGAATGAACATGGGTTGTGTTCACGTCCTTACGTTTGCGTTCGCGGAACCGGAAGTCCGGCTGCAACATCGGATGGTTGCGGGATTGAACGCGGGCGACCATCAGGAAGTATCTCCGGTCGCCATTTACCTGCTGACGGTACCGGATCCAACCCGCCACCGTTAAACGGATTGCATCTCAGTAGTCGCCAGGTGGCCAAGCCGGTGCCTTTTAAGGACCCGTGGCTACGAATTGCCCCGAATCCATACGAGGAGCAACTTGGGTGAAATCGGCAGCTCGCTGGTAGCAGCGGTGAGATAGCAAGTTGGTAAGCCCGGATAACTGCCAACTCCAGCCATTTGATGGGCCATCCCACGGAGTGATCCCAGAGCCAGAGGGAACCCCGGCCGAAGCCATTGATCTCGTTCATGAGCGATCTCGTTTAGCGCCGGCCTTGGCCACCACCGCGCGAATGAGGCCTCCAAGCTCAGCCTGGAGCACTGGCTTTGACACCTGCGCAGCCGTGGGTAGTGCCCGAACCACCAACCTTGAACCGGGGGGTAACTCCGCCAGCAGCGCCTGGCAGCCCGCCCTGAGTTGCCTGGTAACCCGGTGGCGTACTACTGAACCACCAACCGCCGAACTAACCGTGAACCCAACCTTTGCAGGGCCGGTGGCACCTATTGGCAGGTGTAAGTGGGCAATTAGATGAGATTGAGCGATGCGATAGCCATTTCGTGTGGTACTCGTGAATTCAGCCGACGAGCGCAGCCGGTGGGAGGCAGTCAACATGACCGACCCAACTTAACTTCAGGCAGAGAGACGAGTACGGCCCTTGGCGCGGCGTGCGGCCAAGATGCCACGGCCGGCGCGGGTGCGCATCCGAAGGCGAAACCCGTGCGTTTTAGCCCGACGCCGGGTGTTCGGCTGGAAAGTGCGCTTCATGGAAAACTCCTGATGGCTGGGAAGAGTGCTCGCTGAGCGTACGGACTCACTAGGTTGCCCGTCAAACCGGGGTACCAATTGTTGGATTTTGGGCTTGAACTTCACCCCCCGGGTTGTGCTCCAGGGGCTGATTGATTATGTTAGGGACTTCGGCCCAAGAAAAGCGTCCACATCTGTGGATAAACATGTGGATAGTTTGCTGATAACAGATGGGAGCTAACATGGTTGAGCAGGTTGACACCGCCACCACAGACCTCACACAAATCTGGGCCCAGACCTTAGCCTCACTCGCCGACGGGGTTTTAACACCACAACAGCGCGCTTTTGTGGCATTAACCAGGCCCCTTGGCCTGGTGGAGGACACCGCTTTAATTGCGGCACCTAATGAATTCACCAAGGATGTTCTTGAGACCCGTTTGAAGCCAATGGTGATTCAGGCCCTTTCAGAAACTTTAGGCCGTGAAGTCCGCCTTGCTGTCACCGTTGACCCGACTATCGCACCCGATTTTGACGACCTTGACACCGATGAGGTCGCCGACGCCACCTACGCTGACGCCCTTGATGTGTTACCTGAGGTATCACAGCGCCAAGAAGAACGCCCGGGCACTGGTTCACCCGGTACTCGCGCAGAGGATGCGCGTTTGAACTCTAAGTACACATTTGACACTTTCGTTATCGGCTCGAGTAACCGCTTCGCCCACGCCGCCGCGGTTGCAGTAGCTGAGCAGCCAGCCCGGGCTTACAACCCACTTTTTATCTACGGTGGCTCAGGGCTAGGTAAAACCCATTTACTCCACGCCATCGGCCACTACACCCGTACCCTCTATAAAGGTACCCGGGTGCGGTATGTGAGCTCAGAAGAATTTACCAATGAATTTATTAACAGTATTCGCGATGACAAGGCCGCCAATTTTCAGCGCCGGTATCGCGATGTTGACGTATTGTTAGTTGATGATATTCAGTTCCTAAGCGGAAAAGTCCAGACGCAGGAAGAGTTTTTCCATACTTTTAACACATTACATAATGCAAATAAACAAATAGTTGTGACCTCGGATTTACCACCGAAACAACTACCTGATTTTGAAGATCGTATGCGCTCACGTTTTGAGTGGGGCCTCATCACCGACGTTCAGCCCCCTGACCTTGAAACCCGTATCGCTATCCTCCGTAAGAAGAGTGTGCAAGAGAGGTTGGTCGCTCCACCTGAA
>JBAXHK010000266.1:0-3078 GCA_037138935.1 Actinomycetes bacterium | reverse complement strand
GATTTGAGACCAGGGCGATCCATGCTGGTCAGGAGCCCGATGCCTTAACCGGCGCTGTAGTAACGCCGATCTACCAGGTTTCAACTTACGCCCAGGACGGAGTGGGCGGGCTCCGTGGTGGCTATGAGTATTCACGCAGCGGTAACCCGACGCGCTCTGCACTCGAGGAGTGTCTTGCGTCTTTGGAGGCACCGGGTATTGAGAGTGCCCGCGGCCTCGCATTTGCCTCGGGCTTGGCCGCCGAAGACACCATCATTCGGACCTTGGCTCGGCCCGGAAGCCACGCGGTGATACCCGATGATGCGTACGGCGGTACCTACCGGCTTTTCGCCCGTGTCGCTGGCCCGTGGGGAGTTGAGCACACCCCGGCCGCCGTAACAGATCCTGATGCGGTCGCGGCGGCGATCATCCCGGGCAAGACCGTACTCGTTTGGGTAGAAACTCCAACGAACCCATTACTAAATGTTGCCGATATTGCGGCCTTGGCTGAAGTCGCGCACAGTGCCGGGGCGCTACTTGTTGTCGACAACACTTTCGCGTCGCCTTATTTGCAACAGCCGCTGCTGCTCGGTGCCGACATCGTCGTCCATAGCACCACAAAATATCTTGGCGGGCATAGTGACGTCATTGGTGGCGGCCTGGTGGCTGTCGACCCAGAGTTAATTGAAAAGCTGCGCTACCATCAAAATGCAATGGGAGCGGTGCCAGGCCCATTTGATAGTTGGTTGGTGCTTCGTGGCATTAAAACCCTTGGCGTTCGAATGGATCGACATTGTGCAAATGCACGCGCCGTAGTTGAACTCCTAACCTCGCATCCGAAGGTGCTCGACGTGATGTGGCCGGGGTTACCGAAACATCCAGGCCACGAAGTGGCTTTGCGGCAAATGCGTGATTTTGGTGGCATGGTCTCGTTCCGGGTCGCTGGAGGCGAAGATGCCGCACTTGCGGTTTGTGCGAAAACAAAAGTCTTCACCCTGGGGGAGTCTTTGGGCGGAGTTGAATCACTGATAGAACACCCGGGGCGCATGACCCACGCATCAGCAGCGGGCACCCCACTTGAGGTACCGGCTGATTTGATCAGGCTGTCAGTAGGTATCGAATCAATTGCGGACTTAATCGCAGACTTGGAGCAAGCGCTCTAATTCGGCATACTGTCGGCGACTAGACAGGTAGCGCCACTGCAAGAGTGAAGTGCTTGAAGTTGCGCATGTAGCTGATTCAGCAAAGTGGGGTTAGCGGTGGCCGCGATGTTATTCATCTCGTACGGATCCATCGTGCGATCGAAGAGCTCGATACCGCCATCGGCGTATTCGGTGTAAAGCCACTTTTCGGTACGAAGTGCAGTGAAGCTGGGCGGGCTGAAGGGCGAGTAGTCAGGGTCACCTGGCAGTGATACGCCCATGCTCTCCGAAATTACTCCGGTGCGCCAGTTTGCGGCGCGTTGCCCAGCGAAGAATGGAGTTAGGTCGCGCCCATCAGCCCACGTGGGGGATTGCGCACCAAGGATCTTTGCGAAAGTAACACCGAAATCAACAGTTGAGGTTATGGCATCAACTTTGGTGCCGGAGGGTATTCCAGTACCAATTAGCACCAGTGGAACCACTGTGTCTT
Source organism: Actinomycetes bacterium (assembly GCA_037138935.1). Taxonomy (GTDB): domain Bacteria; phylum Actinomycetota; class Actinomycetes; order S36-B12; family S36-B12. The sequence continues at coordinate 1,467 of JBAXHK010000266.1, read as the reverse complement.
CGCGGTAAGCGGTGCGCTTTCCTTTAGGCAGTCGATGAACCCCGGCGTGAAAGCCGTTATCGGAAGTGACAACGACCAGCGTGTCATCGCTATGACCGGTCGCAGCCAAAGTTGCAAGGACTGAGTCAACAGCGTCCGCGACAGACTCAGCCGAGCGCGCTCGCTGTTGCCATAGTTTGTCGAATATTGCGATGCGCTTATCTGGGATGACCGGGAATTGCGCGAGCCATGGGGCTTCGCCGATCCCAGTGACATTAAATGATGGGGTGCGCGGCACCGCGGTTAATGGGTGGTCTAGGGCATGCCGATCTGCTACCGGTGCAGGATCATGGGGGCTAAATGTTGCCAGTTCCAGGAAGAACGGGGTGGCTGCGGTAGTAATGAAATTGGTAGCCTGCTGGGTCAAAACGTCGGGCAGGAAATCAGTTGGCTTTGATCCGTAGTCGCGAAGTTCGCCGTTGAAATTCAGGGTGTAGTTGTATCCGGTGTAGGCCTGCCAGGGCTTCAAGCTCTTTCGTTCGACAGTGGGTACCACCCACGTATTCCAGCCGGGCGGTACCTCCTTGATCTTGCCGCTCGGGTACTCATTGAGGAATTTGCCAATGAGCGCTGTGGTGACCCCGGCGGACTGCAACCAAGTCGGTAGATAGTCATTTTGCTCACCGCGCGCTGCGAACGTTGGCCAGCCTCCGCCACTTACTTGGCTATTTGAGACAACTAGGTGGTTGTGCACGTATTGGCTTCGCAATATTGACACTCTTGACGGGCAGCACAGCGAATCGGTAACTACGTGGTTAGTGAATGTCATGCCTTTGTCGGAGAGTGCAGCTAGGCGCGGCACTTGTTGAAATAAGGCGCTATCAAGATCGTCGGCGAGTACGAAAACAATGTTTTTGAATATGGGTATTGGCAAAGTGGCTGGGTCAACTGTTGCCTGCGGGGTTGGCATTTCATTTATTGTTGGAACTGTTGCATCAATCGAGTTCACCGCCCCTCCGGGAGTCACTGAAAGTGACTGCGTTTGCAGCATGATGAAACCTGTAAGTCCAAGGACCGCCAATACGGTAGCGACCGCTGTGACTATTACCGACCGATGTGGGCGACTCGACACATTGGTCAAGACAATTCCTTTGCTGCTGGATTTTCGGGAGGGCGAGGAGTGAGACTACCGCGCCTATTCAAAGTCTCAGGCATTAGCAACACGAAAATGACGGCGATCACACTGAGGCCGGCAGCGGCGGCGAAAGCCCAGTCGAAATCGAAAAGGTCAACTAATAGTCCGGCAACAAGTGGCCCGAAAATTACGCCTAAGTCATTCATCATCTGGAAAGTTGCGACCACGATGCCGCCGCGTTTACCTCCCATGATGTCACCGACCACCGCGGTTGGCGCTGAGCCCAAAAACGCGGACGCTGCACCTTGTATTGCCATCGCCAGCAGAAATAGTGCGGTACCCGCAACAGCGGT
>JBAXHK010000265.1:0-3084 GCA_037138935.1 Actinomycetes bacterium | reverse complement strand
ATCACCGACGAAGTGCGCTATCGCCTCGTCATAGTCATCAACGAGGACAGTGACTCCGAGTAGCCGTGTCGTCGGGCTAGACATTGAAGCGAAACTCGACCACGTCGCCATCGGCCATGACATATTCCTTGCCTTCGATGCGAACTTTGCCCTTCGCCTTGGCTTCAGCCATAGAGCCAGTTGCCACTAGGTCATCGAAGGAGACAACTTCAGCCTTGATGAAGCCCTTCTGGAAGTCGGTGTGGATCACGCCGGCTGCTTCTGGCGCCGTTGCACCCACCGGGATCGTCCAGGCGCGGGCCTCTTTCGGTCCGGCGGTCAGGTAAGTCTGCAGACCCAAGGTGGCAAACCCTACGCGCGCTAACGCATGTAATCCTGATTCAACTTGACCGACAGACTGCAACAACTCAAGTGCTTCATCATCTGGCAGTTCAACAAGTTCTGCTTCGAGCTTCGCGTCAAGGAAGACGGCCTCAGCTGGTGCAACTAGGTCACGCATCCTCTGCTGAAAAGCAACGTCGGCAAGTTCTTCTTCATCAACATTTATTACGTAAAGAAATGGCTTAGCGGTTAGCAAGAACAACTCGCGCAAAGGCGCGGTATCAATACCCGATGCAAAAATGGTTGTGCCGCCATCCAGTAGTGCCCGCGCCTCTTGAGCGGCAGCAAGGTTCGCGGCTTTCGATTTATCGGTACGTGTTTCTTTTTCCAACCGCGGGATGGCCTTGTCGAGTGTTTGTATATCAGCCAAGATCAATTCAGTGTTGATGGTCTCCATATCCTCTTCGGGAGACACCCGACCTTCGACGTGCACCACATCATCGTCGTGAAATGCCCGGAGCACCTGGCAGATGGCTTCTGATTCGCGGATATTTGCCAGGAACTTGTTTCCGAGACCAGCGCCTTCGCTCGCCCCTTTGACGATGCCGGCGATGTCGACGAAAGTCACGGCTGCTGGCAACTCGCGTTCAGAGCTGAAGATCTTGGCGAGGACGCCAAGTCGCGGATCGGGCACACCCACGACACCCGTGTTCGGCTCGATGGTCGCGAATGGGTAATTGGCGGCCAGCACGTCGTTTTTGGTCAGCGCGTTGAAGAGCGTCGATTTGCCAACATTCGGGAGTCCGACGATGCCAATAGTTAAAGCCACAGTCGGTCACCCTATGCGCCGGGCACCCCTACCATTGCCCATGGCCCCAGAAAATCGGCTAAAAAGCGCGTGGCACGGTGTCGAAACCAGGGAATGTCAGACCCTGCTGGGACCCTTAAATTATGACTAACTCACTTCCCGCACTCGCAGCAGTCATCATCACCATCGGGCTCATCCTTGCCCTGGGCATTGCCGTAGGCGCCGCAGCCGCCGGCCGCATGGGTCGGCGCTCAGGGCCAGCCCCCGCCGAATGGCAGTCGGCTCTGGCCCCGGTCACCGCCTCGCTAGGGGCCCTTGCCGAACAGGTCGCACGGCAAGAACGACAAGCCACTACCGGCCAAGTCGCCCTGCGAACTGAACTCACTACACAACTCAGCCAGCACGTGCTGACGCTGCAACGCTCAACCGAGGAGGTGCGGCGCGAAGCCTCGCGGCTCGCTGCAGTTCTCGGGCGCACCGGGGCGCGTGGGCGCTGGGGTGAGATGCAGTTGCGGCGCCTTGTTGAGGCCGCCGGGATGCTCGAAAGAGTTGACTTCGATGAGCAAGCCACCCACCAAGGCGACGACGGTGCACTACGCCCCGACATGATAATTCGTTTAGCCCAAGATCGCTCCATCGTGGTCGATGCCAAAGTGCCCCTTGCCGCATTCCTTGAAGCAGAACAGGCAACCGATGAGGCCGCTGTTGAACAGCACCTGCGCCAGCATGCCGCTGACTTAATCCGCCACATCGACTCACTCCATGGCAAGGATTACCGCCGGCACGTGCCACAGAACGCGGAGTTCGTGGTCCTGTTTCTCCCATCAGAGTCACTCCTTGAAATAGCTTTACAGATGCGCCCCGATCTCCTGGACTATGCATTTAGTCGCGATATCGTGCCGGCCACTCCAACCACGATGTTCGCGCTCATGCGCACCGTTGCACTGACCTGGCGCCAAGAGCGGCTGGCCAAAAATGCCGAGGAGATCTCCCAGCTCGGGCGTGATCTGCATTCGCGCATCAGCACTTTGGCCCAGCATTTCGCCAAAGTTGGCACCGCCCTTGACTCCGCGGTCGGGCACTACAACAAGGCCGTGGCATCACTCGAAACTCGCGTACTGGTAACCGCCAGAGCCTTTAACGATTGTGGGGTGAGCGATGACGACCTCCCTCAAGTCACCACGGTCACCCAGCAAGCACGAGCCTTCACGGCGCGCGAGTTCATCTTTGACCAGGTGACCACAAATCACCTGGCAAGTTGAGTACCGTACATCCGTGAGCGACGACATGAACCCTGCCGAGGACCAGGCGTACCGCGCCTTGTTCCGACCGGTTGACAACGTGCCGTCGGCACCGGTTACCCCACCGGCCCAAGGCCGTGAGCCCGTTGACACCGGCCGACTGTTTCGCACCAACCGGTCCGAGAGTTCGGCGGTGGCGATTGTCGCACTTGGTACAGATCAAGTGTCCAAGTTGCGCACCCTGCAGGTAAGCAGCAATGAGGCACCGCTGAATCCGATCACACCCGCTCCCCTTGCTGGGCTGCTACCACCAACCTCCACCCGCGTGGCACCAGTTGTCATTGCAATAACTCCCGACGCGCAGTCACCAGCGGTCAAAGTACTCGATGAACCGAACGGGCGTAAAGCCCGCCGCAGTTTCCGCAATTCAGATTCCGCACCACGTGTTCGCGGGCTTCGCCCAGTCGGGGTTTACGCGGTGGTCATCGGGGCGACCTTGCTACTCAGCCTTGTCGATATATTCGTCGGTGGCGCCGGCCTAGGTTTGGTTACCGGGCTGGGTCTGCTGATCTCAAGTGCATTTGCAGCATTGACCGTCCGCACCGGTGATCTAGCCGTAGCCGTGATCGCACCGCCGATTGCATTCTTCATCGCTGCAATCACCATTGGCCAAATCGGTGTCACCATCACCGGAGGCGCGCTCATCGGCCGCGG
>JBAXHK010000264.1:0-3090 GCA_037138935.1 Actinomycetes bacterium | reverse complement strand
CCACAGATACCTTGGCGAAGAACTCGGGCTTGAACCACCCGCATAGACTTGGCGAGCACTATCGAGTTCACCATCCCTGCGACGCGGTCCTGATCGCTTCGAAGGACTGGCGCCCGTAGCTCAACGGATAGAGCAGCCGGCTTCTACCCGGCTGGTTGGGGGTTCGATTCCCTCCGGGCGCGCATCGTTACTGTTCAGAGCGTTGTGAGCGGCGACCCCGCTTTGATGTAGCAGTTCATGTAGCAATCTTTCGGTGACCGTTTGGCTATCAGAGCCGAGCCATGACAAACCTCACGGCGAGATGATTCGCTAATCAGCCGTCTAGGCTGGGTTATCATTCCCTGTGTCTTCCACAGTCAACGACAAAGACAACAAGTCGCTGTCTCGCAATCAAAAGCTCGGGCTCTTGGTTCTGGCAGTCGTTGGCGCAGCGTGTTGGCTCACAACTGTATGGGGGGTGATTCGTAACTTCAGTCCGACAGCGCTCCTCGATCTCCGCGTCTACAGAGATGCCATTGAACTTTGGAGGACGCAAGGACAAAACCCATATGACGTCTACGTGACCGAGTGGAAACTTCCATTCACGTACCCACCATTTGCCATCTTAGCTTTGCTTCCGTTTTCGCTGATGAGCTTTCAGGCGGCCGCGTTCAGCCTGCTCGCCGGTTCGTTTCTAGGTACAGCGATTACAACATGGGCAGCGTGGTCGCGAGGTCTACGCGGCAATCAACTCGCGTTCTTTGGACGCTTCGGGATCGTGTGTTTGGTCTTAGGTTCCTCTGGGGTGGCGACAAGGCTGGATCCTTTCCAATCAACCTTTGACTACGGTCAAGTGAACGTGATGCTCATGGTGATTGTCTGCCTTGATCTGTTGATTGTTCAGGGGCGCTCGAAGGGGGTACTTCTCGGGCTTGCAATTGCAATCAAGCTGACACCCGCCGTGTTTATTGCGTACTTGATCTGGCAGCGCAATTGGCGATCAGTGTGGACAACCCTCGCGACAGCAGCACTAGTCACGGGACTAGCAGGCGTCATACTTCCTGCGGCCAGCATCGAGTACTGGACTCGAACTGTCTTTGCGGCCGACCGAATAGGTTGGGCCGGATACATCGGTAACCAATCACTCAAAGGGGCGTACGGTCGGATCTTCGGTGACGGATAATTGGCAACGACCAAGTGGTTACTATCTGCCGTCGGCGTATTGGCCTTGCTATGGAGAGCGTTGAAAGAGCGCGACATCGCCGATCCGAACGAGCGCATCCGGGCCGTGGCGGCACTGGCAAGTACCGCGCTCCTAATTTCACCTGTTTCTTGGACACACCATTGGGTTTGGGTGCTAGTCATAAGCGTGGCGTTAACCATCAACGCCAGGAAAGATCCGGTCGCGTTGCTCTTTGTGACAATCTTGGACTTGATTATGGCTACGAACCTGATCTGGCAATTTCGGATACCAGATCACACGATCGACTCTGATTGGTTTGCGCGAGTCTTCGCCTCAAACTCCTACGTCTGGTTGACATTGGGGAGTTTGGTTTGTCTCGCCATAGGTCAAATCCGAACGCAGACAGCTGAATAGCAACCGCAGTATCAACAATTCTGCGGTCTCCAAGGTTCTAGGATCGCACCCCTACCTCCGGTCGAGATGGTTGACTCGAAAGCGCGTGGGTTCCCCGATGTGAATCCGGCCCACCCATCCACGAAGGACAGGCAGGCCAGAGCTGAAATTCTTGTCTCGCTAACTGTTGCAGTTTCCGTCAAGTTCTAAATCATGGCTTGGTCCGGGGCTACAGAATGCGAACAGATAGGGCAGCACCGTCGTCATCGAGCGTCCGTTCTGCTGATATGACACCGTCAGACCACCATTTGAGTACTCGTCGGATCGCCCCGCTGCGTGCAGTTGGATGGCGAACTCAGGGCTGACGTCTTTAGAGATGGGCGCGTCTGGCAGCCAAGCCGTCTTGCAGTCCATCTTTATCTCAACCGGTTTGGGAAGGTATCCCATCGTTTCGAGTGGTTGATCAGACAAAATGAAAAATGGTTCACCATTCTTAAAGGTGTCTTTCCACCCCCATGCCGTTAGCGTTAGGTTCGGCGTGGGTTCGTTTAGCTTGATTCCGGTGATGACAATTTTTGTCGTCGCGGGTGACTGGTTACAGAGCGGAATGTCCCCAAAACTTGTATCTCGTCTCGGGAAAAGAACGTGTTGGAATAGGGGATTGGGACCGAAGCCCAACTGTGGTTGCGGCCGCTGAAACCAGGCGACCGCAACCACAGCGACAAGAGACATTACGATGACGGCTGCGCCCAATCGCTTCATCAGGCAGGGTGGACTTCAAACTCTGTCGAACTGCCAAGCCCCAAGGGATTGTTGAAACACATGACCCCAGGCGTACTGTTGATCGAGAAGGAGATCGTCACGTCTTTAGTCCACGTAGAAGACGAGTCCAACGAGACGATCCCGAGCTGCACTCCGTCCGTGTAGGTATACGTCTTAGACGTTCCGGACGTAAGCGTATAATTCTTCACGGGTTGCGAGCAGTTGGGCAACGTGATGCTCGAGACCTTGCCCGCCACCGTGTTGTAGTGCGAGCGATCCAAAAGGAAGCGCACTGGTTGGGTACTGTAAGGACGAAGCTGGTACGACAGGATGTTGTTGAGGCCGCTAGACGCACAGGCGTAGCTGTATTTCGCATAGTTGACGCTGTCTCCGTAGTGGGTCGGAGAAATCGTCGTAGTGTGGGCTGAGGTGGTTGCACCAGTGGACCATTGCGATCCGGTTCCGCTCGAGGCCCAGCTTGTCCCAGAAGACGATACGGCGATCCCAGTAGTTCTGGTTGATCCAACGGCCTCGGAGATTGTCGCGGAATATCCTCCCCGCACGTAAACAACGCTGAAGTACTCTGGCTGGTTGAGCAGCGTGGAAACCAAGGTGTAACCGCAAGTCGGTGCGACGGCCGGGTGCATCAGAGAAGTCTTGACTGCGTTCGGCTTCAGGGTTAATAGGGCTATCTTGCTCGGCTTCGTATCATGCGCGGGACTGTGCAGCAAGCCCGCAAGGCGAGCTGCGCGGCGCGTCGAGAAGTCGGAACT
>JBAXHK010000263.1:0-3115 GCA_037138935.1 Actinomycetes bacterium | reverse complement strand
GCACCTTATTTGCGCGTGCGCATTGCGGCGGTGAGCGAGTCGGCATCTTCGACACGTCCGGCCGCTAGGTCAACTTCAGACGCTGTGAGATCTCGGATAAGGGTTTCGCCGGCCAGTACAGCGATGGTTTCTTCAAGTCGTTCGAGGTCATCCGGAGACATAATCACCGCCGATGCCTTGCCATGCACGGTAACCGTGACTCGTTCATGTTGCCCGTTGACGCGGCTGACAACCTCGGACAGGTGCGCTTTTACTTCAGCGAGCGGCATGGTCTCCATGATCTTAAGTATGACCAATTTTATTCGGCCCGTAAACCACGACGAATCGCACATCAGCTCGACCGAATCGCTAATTAGATCTTGGCATCACGCGCCTGGGAGATGATTGGCATAACTATTTCGCGCAGTTGGCTGATGACGTCTACCAGGTTTGGGGCTGAAAGTTGATTTCTCGTAACGAACGCGCGCCACTGCGCGAGAACTCTCGGGTCCTCAGCGTATTCCTGACTCAGCCCTGCTGGTGTGGTGAGCGGGATGGCAGTACCTCGACGAGTGAAGGTCGCTGAGATAGCTGGGGCTACGTCCGAGAGGTCGGCGTCTGTGGAACTAAGCAGAATCCACAAGTCGAAGTAGTCCTTGAGTCGGGAGTTGATTCGTCCGAGCTGGACTATGGCTTCGAGTTTCTCTGCGATGACTGTTGCCTTGGGGTAACCCTGAAGAATCGGCGGTGCCATGTCATCCAGCAGGACCGGAAATGTCACGAGTATCGGCCCCGGCGTGACGGCATCACCAAAACCAATGTCGACTTGGACGTGGATCTGTGCACCGTCGAGGTCACTGCGCATTGTTGCGCGGATTCCTGGGTAGCCCGCAACTTTACGGATATCAGTAGTGGCCACACCGAGCGGATCGAATGTGATCCCGTCAGGGACTTCAAGCGAACATGCGGTACGGAACACGTCGGCAATGCGTTCGGTGTCTGCTGACCCAAATCCCAGGAGATCAATATCCCTTGTCGGCCGAGCCGGGGTGTCAAACCACACATCGAATAGCAGCGCTCCCTTGAGCAGGAACTCGTGTTGGTGTTCTCCAATGCTGATGCGATAAAGCATGCGCTCCAGCGCGTACCGGGTGAGAATCGCGCCGAAGTCAACACCGTCACGTTCCGCAAGATTGCGTAATCGAGACCGGATGGAAGCAGGTAGGTTCGCAGGGGTCATACGAGTGATTCCAGATAGGGGCGCATCACGTTGATCATCCGAGTCTGCTTAGCCGCTTGCCATAGTTCATCCATCGTGACGGCACGCGATTGCCATGCTGAGCGCAGCGCTTCGATCGCAACGTCCAGGCCAACGCGACTGCGAAACTTAAAGCAGTCCGCAACCGTGCGCGCAGGTGCGGTCACTTGCACCCTCACTCCATCGATCGTCGTCTCCTGGACACCTTCAATCAGGTTTACTGCGTTCATGTGAACTACTTGCATCGGCGGATACTCAACACGAGGAGCTGCAGACTTGTTTCCGATCGCGATCCACACCTGACGCGGAGATTGCGTCGTCAGCCCGTGCAGAGCAAGCGCCGATAGTAGACACACCACGACGCCTGAATGCGTAGTAGCCAGGACGGCTATGGGATCAACCTGTCTGGCCTGCGGCAGCTGATATACCCCTCGACTCACCCACACCAGATCACCATTGGCAGTGAGACGAGACAGGGTCGTGCGACTCACCCCGGCAGCCACGGCATCCCTGCTGCGAAACAGGCCAGACTCAGCCCCTAGGCGCAGGGCAAGTGCAGACTCAGTTTCCATCCCCATATGTTACATGTATACGGTAGATATTTACAAGTACCCATATTTCGTTACATCCCTAACACTTTCACATCAAAAAAAGCGTGTGGTGTGGTCCCAGCGGGATGCAAAGACAGGATCACAAACGCGCTGGGATGGTGGCCGTAAGACTCGTGCCTGAATCACTTGGGCCCAAGGACCACCGCCCGCCGAGGGTTTCAACCCATGCCGAAATCACACTGAAACCCATTCCCGGTTGCACACTCTTACCCTGCATCCCGATCCCGTTATCACTGAGGTGCAGCACGAGTTCGTCACGCGCTGTGAGCGTGAGTTGAATTGAGCATTCGGTGGCGAGACCGTGAACGGCAGCGTTGAGTAATCCCTGTTCGCAAATGCGGTAGATCCCGGTAGCCCGGCTGCTGTCGTCATATTGCTCGATCCGATGGGACACCGAAGCGTGAACGTCGATCGAAACTTCTATGGCGGGTCGGTAGGACTCAGCCAGATCACGCAAGGCGGTGTCAAGGGTTACCGTCGCAAGACTGGGACTGAGCTGGCGGCTAGCCATGCGCACCTCTTTCGAGCGCACCCGCTCGAGTTCGCTGATCACCGAAGTGAGCTCATTGGTCATCACACCAGGACTTTGCTCGATGGTCGCACGGATCCGCAACGCGATCGATACGAGATCGGTTTGGACGCGGTCGTGCAAGAACGATGCGACCTGCCCGCGCACGCGCTCCTCCGATTCCAGCATGGGACGCCGTCCGCCGTGCAGTCGACGATCGCGGGCTGCCCGGGCAATTCATTCTCACCGGCTCAGCCACACCCAAGGACGACATCCCCAGACACTCAGGCGCGGGTCGTTTCGGCATCGTCGGTATGCGCACCATGACCCTGTCCGAGAAGCAGGTCACCACACCCACCACCTCGGTCACTGACCTTCTACGCGGCGTCGAGCCGGCTCCGACAAACTGCCCGATGGAAGTGCGCGAATACTTGCACCACATCGCTGTCGGCGGATGGCCCGCACTCGTCGGAGCGAACGAGGCCACCGCGCGCACATTTCTCGACGGATACCTCAACATCATCATTGACCACGACATTGACGAGGTCTCCGGCGCAACCCGCAACCCCCGCCTGGTGCGCCGCTTCCTGCACGCCTACGCGCAAATGGTGTCACAACCTGCCACCGTAAGCGCCATTCTCAAGCGAGCGCGCGATGACGCGCATGACAAATCCGATGCGCCCTCCCGCCACGTTGCCAATCCGTACCTGGACGCATTGCGCAGAATGATGATCGTCGATGAAGTGCCCGCCTGGAACC
>JBAXHK010000262.1:0-3120 GCA_037138935.1 Actinomycetes bacterium | reverse complement strand
GTGATTGTATCACCGACAACAGGATCGTCCATACCTCTCACCTACCGGTGAACTTAGCCTTGCCTGGTACATTCTCCATAAATGAAGTCATGCCAATCATTCGATCATCGGTGGCAAACAGACCAGAAAACTCACCGCGCTCAATCTCTAGGCCAGTATTTAGATCCACTTCGAGCCCAAAGTTAATGGCCCGTTTTGCCGCGGCAAGTGCCACGGATGATCCACCGGCAAACTGCTCAGCCCAGGCCATCGCTTCGGTATAAACGTCATCAGGAGCCACCACTCGGTCAACTAGACCAATACGCAGCGCCTCCTCGGCGCCAACGAAGCGTCCACTGAAAATTAGATCCTTGGCACGCGATGGGCCAATCAACCGCGACAGTCGCTGGGTACCACCAGCCCCCGGGATTATTCCGAGGAGTACTTCAGGTTGCCCCAGTTTCGCATTATCGCCAGCAATGCGGAGGTCACAGCAAAGCGCTAACTCGCAGCCGCCGCCGAGGGCGTAGCCGGTGACCGCAGCAATTGTCGGCACCGAAATATTTGCGATCGCGGTGAACGCGGTCTGGAGATTGCCCGATTGCAGGGCCATCTCCTGGTAATCCATTTCGACCATTTCCTTTATGTCAGCGCCGGCCGCAAAAACTTTCGGGCCCCCATAGACAACTACCGCACCAATTTCGCGTCGGGCACTAACCTCGTGGGCCGCCGCGCGCAATTCCTCCTGCACTTGGCGAGAAAGTGCATTCATCGGCGGGCGCGCCAACACAATGGTCGCGACCTTGCCGGTTACCTCTATCGATACATATTCACCCATGCGCAGGAGCCTACTGACCAGCCGACCTCGAGCCCGGCGGGCCTGTAGCGTGGACCCGGTGAACACCGGTTGGGATCCTCTCGGCGTACACCCTGACGGGCACGGCGGCGCCAATGTGGCTTTATGGGCACAGTCGGCGAGCGCTGTCGAACTATGTGTCTTCCCTGACAATGGACCCGAGTACCGCATCCCCTTGACCAGCAAAATTTTCAATATCTTCCACGCGTACGTCAGCGACCTGCCCGTGGGAACTCGCTACGGATTTCGGGTCGACGGCCCCTGGGATCCAAGTTCCGGGAAGCGCTGGAACCCGAACAAGTTGCTACTTGACCCGTATGCGCGCGCGATTGACGGCAAATTTGAGTTGAACCCTGCTGTTTTCGGCCACGTTGGCGACGATGACCTCGCGATCAACACGATCGATTCAGCACCTTTTGTACCACGGAGTGTGGTGGCCGATACGTGGTTCGATTGGGGAGGCGACACCCACCCAAACACCGCATGGGGCGACACCCTTATCTACGAGGCCCATGTGCGGGGCCTGACAATTCGCAACCACTATGTGCCAGCGCATCAGCGCGGCACTTACGCGGGCCTAGCGCACCCGGCCATCATTGATTACTTGAGAAATATCGGCGCCACCGCGATCGAGTTAATGCCCATTCAGCACTTCGTCGATGAAACCCACCTCCTAAAACTGGGCTTGACCAACTATTGGGGTTACAACTCCATCGGTTTCTTTGCTCCGCACTCGCGCTACGCATCGACCGGCACCGGCGGTGAGCAGGTACGTGAGTTCAAGGAGATGGTCAAGGCACTGCATGCGGGAGGTCTTGAAGTAATTCTCGACGTCGTTTACAACCACACTGCCGAGGGCAACGAATTTGGGCCAACCCTGGCCTTCCGCGGTATCGGCAATGATGACTACTACCGGCTGCAGGATGGTGGGCGGAGATATACCGACTACACCGGCACCGGGAATACCTTTGACGTCTCGCACCCGCATGTACTGCAGCTTGTCATGGATTCGCTGCGGTACTGGGTCACCGAGATGCACGTGGATGGCTTCCGCTTCGATCTAGCATCTGCACTCGCGCGCTCACTCCATGACGTCGACATGCTCGGTAATTTCATGACGACCATCCAGCAGGATCCGGTACTTCGCCGCGTCAAACTCATTGCCGAGCCTTGGGATGTGGGGCCGGGTGGGTATCAAGTCGGTGAATTCCCGCCCCTATGGACCGAATGGAATGGCAAGTACCGCGACTGCGTGCGCGACTACTGGCGGGGCGCTGCCGGCATCGGCGAACTTGGCTGGCGCCTGACCGGTTCAGCAGATCTCTACGCGAGTGAGGGAAGGAGGCCATCGGCATCGATTAACTTCATCACCGCGCATGACGGGTTCACGATGCGCGACTTAGTTACTTTTGAGCATAAACACAATGAGGCAAATCTTGAGGTTAACCGCGATGGCACCGATGACAACAGGTCATCCAATCTCGGTATTGAAGGTGAAACCAACGACGAAACAATCAACACACTTCGCCGCAGACAGATGCGAAACCTAATGACCACCTTGTTGCTCTCGACCGGTGTGCCAATGTTGACCGCCGGTGATGAGTTTGGTCGAACCCAAATTGGCAACAACAACGCATACTGCCAAGATAATGAGATTTCTTGGCTCAACTGGGATTGGGAACCTTGGCAGCAAGAACTCCATGCCTTCACTACGTCTTTGGTGCAGTTGCGGCGTGATCACCCGGCTTTTCGCCAGCGTTACTTCTTCGCTGGCCGCCCTATCCACGAAGGTGGCCCGAAAGACCTTGCTTGGATTTCGCCAGAGGGGCGCGAGATTACCGTGGATGAATGGAATTCATCGGATTCGCGCACCCTAGGAATGTTCATCGCTGGGGTCAATGGCGGCAAATCATTTCTCGTCTTGATGCACGCGGGCCAAGAAGCCCAATCATTCACTTTGCCGGGTAACCCATACGGACCTAGTTATCATCGCGTTATCGATACCGAACAAGATTCTGCAATACCGCGCACCATCGAATTGGCAAGTAGCGATGTCGCTATGGAGCCGCACAGCATGCTCGTATTCGAAGTAACCGACTAAAGACCTAGGTGCGAACTCTCAAACTCCTCAGAGTTGATCGCAATTCCTTGAGCCAGCACCTGCAGCCCCAATTCCTCTGGGGCTGCCAATCCACGATGCCTCGGCAGCATTCGGACGGTGTATCCGAATGGGCCGTTTTGCTCCAAAGGCAAGGAAATTTGGTACTGCCAACGATTCCCTTCGT
>JBAXHK010000261.1:0-3127 GCA_037138935.1 Actinomycetes bacterium | reverse complement strand
CCCTACCACTAGGTGGGGTGTTTAAACCCTGTTGCTGGCCCCTGACCGCTGTTGGCCCGGGGCCAGTTTGGTTTTTGTCGGGCACATCTGCAGGAGATATTGCGGAAATTCGCACCTGGGCCCGAGGCCATGAGCCCGACGCTGCGGCCGACTGGCTCCGGGCCCCCGAACGAGACCTGCTGGCACTCAAGTTGACAGAGTGCTAACGGACCCGTAATGTTCGGTCTGGCACTCCCCACCGGGGACTGCCAACTATCAGCCACTCCCGCAAGGGAGCCATCCAACTCCTTCGGAGGGACGCCACAGTGTCGGTCTCCATCAAGCCGCTCGAGGATCGCATCTTGGTCCAAACCCTAGAAGCCGAGCAGACCACTGCTTCTGGCCTCGTTATCCCAGACACCGCCAAGGAAAAGCCCCAAGAGGGCAAGGTAATGGCGGTTGGCCCGGGTCGTTTCGACGAGGACGGTGCCAAGCGGATCCCGCTCGACATCAAGGTCGGCGACGTAGTCATCTACAGCAAGTACGGCGGCACCGAAGTCAAGTACAACAATGAGGAGTACTTGATCCTCTCGGCCCGCGACGTACTGGCAATCGTCGAGAAGTAGTTCGACCAAAGCATCGTCTTTGACGTAAGCCGCCCCGGTCACCTGTAGTACCGGGTGCCGGGGCGCTTACGTTAGAAGGTCGCAGCACCTAAAGCACCAATAACTCCATTACACCACCTTTAACCCTCGCTCTTCCAAACCAGCAACGAAGGAAACCAATGGCCAAGATCCTGGAATTCGACGAGGACGCCCGCCGCAGTCTCGAGCGTGGAGTTAACGCCCTCGCCGATGCCGTTCGCGTAACACTCGGCCCACGTGGCCGTAACGTCGTCATCGACAAGAAGTGGGGTGCGCCGACGATAACCAATGACGGCGTCACCATCGCACGTGAGATTGAACTCGAGGATCCATACGAGAACCTTGGCGCGCAGTTGGCCAAGGAGGTCGCGACCAAGACCAACGACGTTGCCGGTGATGGCACCACCACGGCCACCGTGCTCGCACAGGCCATGGTTCGCGAAGGTCTCAAAATGGTTGCCGCTGGCGCCTCGCCACTTGATATCAAGCGCGGTATCGACAAGGCCGTCATCGCGATGACCGACAAGCTCATCTCGATCTCGCGCCCGGTCGCCGGCAAGGATGAAATTGCAAATGTTGCGACCATCTCGTCACAGGATCGTGAGATTGGTGAACTTATCGCTGATGCTTTCGACAAGGTTGGCAAGGATGGCGTGATTTCGGTTGAAGAGTCGAGCACCACCTCGATGGAACTCGAGTTCACCGAGGGTATGCAGTTCGATAAGGGCTATATCTCGCCCTACTTTGTTACCGACGCTGAGCGCATGGAAGCTGTGATCGAAGACGGCCGGGTGCTGTTGGTACAGAACAAGATTTCCAGTGTTCAGGAACTATTGCCGCTCCTAGAGAAGGTTGTCCAGGCAGGTAAGCCACTGCTGATCATCGCCGAAGATGTCGACGGTGAGGCACTTTCGACCCTGGTGGTTAACCGCATTCGCGGTACTTTCTCTTCGGTCGCGGTAAAGGCCCCGGCCTTTGGTGATCGGCGCAAGGCCATGTTGCAAGATCTTGCAGCTCTAACCGGCGCAACCGTGGTAACCCCCGAGGTTGGCCTGAAGCTTGACCAGGTTGGCCTTGAGGTTCTTGGTTCAGCTCGCCGGATCGTAGTTACCAAGGACAACACCACCATCGTTGATGGCGGCGGCGACCATGCACTGGTTGCTGATCGGGTTGCCCAGATTCGTAATGAGATCGAGAACACTGATTCGGATTGGGATCGCGAGAAGCTGCAGGAGCGGTTAGCCAAACTTGGTGGCGGCGTTGTTGTGATCAAGGTTGGTGCCCACACAGAGGTTGAACTCAAAGAGAAGAAGCACCGCATTGAAGACGCAGTGTCTGCAACGCGTGCAGCTATCGAAGAGGGCATTGTCTCTGGCGGCGGTACCGCGTTGGTGCAAGCATCGGCCTGTCTTGAGGGTGACCTCGGGCTAACCGGCGACCAAGCCACCGGGGTAGGTATTGTGCGCCGCTCAACGAGTGAGCCGCTGCGCTGGATCGCCGAGAATGCGGGCGAGCAGGGCTATGTCGTGGTTGCCAAGGTTGCCGAACTACCTGTTGGCCACGGACTGAACGCGGCAACAGGGGAGTACGTGGACTTGATGGCGGCCGGTGTTATCGACCCGGTCAAGGTAACCAGGTCGGCGCTACAGAATGCGGCCTCAATTGCCGCGATGTTACTAACCACCGAAGCGCTAGTTGTTGAAAAGCGCGAGGAGCAACCGGCTGCTCAAGGTGGCGGCCACGGTGGCCACGGCCACAGTCACTAGAATCAAATAAAGTAGGGGCGCCGCGCATTGCGCGGCGCCCCTACTTTATTTGCAGGCCATTTGAAGGTGGCTATGAAGCCACCCTGCGCCGGGCGTAGATGACTTCACGGTCTTCCTCAGAAAGTCCGCCCCATACGCCATATGGCTCGCGCACCTGAAGTGCATGCTCGGCGCACTTAACCTTGATGGGGCAACTGCCGCAGATAGCTTTTGCGGCTTTTTCTCTGGAATTGCGGGCCGGGCCACGCTCACCGTCGGGATGGAAGAAGGCTGATGGGTCCTCACCGCGGCAGGCAGCGAACAACTGCCAGTCCCAAAAATCACTATTCGGGCCGGGAAGCCGGGAAAAATCAGCCATTTCAATCTCCAAGTGAGTAGGTGTTCTTACTATACAAAGCGGTCATAAGTTAGTCAAGGTCCCACCGTGAACATAGTTTGAAGCGTTCGGGAATTTAGCGTAAAGATGGGAGGGTAGCTCAAAACTAAATCGATTTGATAGGGGGATGTGGTGGGTTTCACACTGCGAATTCCATGATCATCATGGAGAATGGCGTGTGGAAAATTCTGTCCCAGGCCAGGCGCTGGGGCTAACCGTGGCGGCGGTTGCTCGGCGCCTAGGGATTGCTCCGGCGACTTTACGGACTTGGGATCGCCGCTACGGCCTCGGACCAGCGGAGCACCAGGTGGGGGCCCACCGCCGTTACTCGGCGGCAGATCTAGCCCGGCTTGAGCAGGTTC
>JBAXHK010000260.1:0-3133 GCA_037138935.1 Actinomycetes bacterium | reverse complement strand
ATGACGAATAAGACAGTACTCACGGCCTCGAACGTGCGAACGATGTCAGCAGTCGTGCCGGTTACTGCCCCACTCATCTCCAATCGGCGTGTCAGCAAAGTGTCCATGATCCAGATTGTCAAAGTGCCAGCAATTACCGAGTAACGGCCGTGGCCATGGGTGAGCCGCTCGCGAAGGCGATCCGCGGGCCCCGGTGTTACTTCATCAGGTGCGGGATTGATGGCAGGATCACTGTCGGGCATAGTTCGTAGCATAATTGACCCAGTCGACCTATCGGCAATTTAGGCAACACGGAAAAGAAGTGGGGTCGCAGTGGGAGAGTCACTCTCGCCGGTTGAGGTTGCCCATGAAGCCCAACGGCACCAAGAGCACAGCAAGGCCCACGGTCAACCTGCGGGGCACTGGCGCGTTGTGCAGATTGCTGAGGCAGTTTTATTGGCCGCGGTAACTGTGATGGCGGCATGGTCGGGGTTCGCGGCAGCCGCATACGGCACCGAATCCCGGGTGGCATTTGCTGACTCTTCAACCGCAGATACTGACGCGGATGCGAAGGCTATCGAAGCCAATGAGGTGCAGAACTTCGACGAATCAGCTTTCTACGCTTGGTTGCAGGCCAAATCTGTGGGAGACCCTGCCGCGGTGTCATTCGCGGAGCAGCGCTTTGAGCCAAACTTAGAAACTGCATTCAACGCTTGGCAGGCCACCAACCCTGAGACAAATTTAGAGGCGCCAGCAACGCCATTTGATATGACGGATTACAAGAGACCACTGATTGAAGAAAGTGATGTGCTGCGATTAAAAGCTGATACGTATTACAGTGATGGGGTCTTCGCGGGCAACTTATCTGATCAGTACATCAGGTTGACGGTCCTCCTAGCTGGCGTGCTGTTCTTGGTTGGTATCGGCAGCACATTCACGATGGTGTCTTTGCGATACGGATTGATCGGGCTGGGCTTAGTCCTTATGATTTTGGCTACCGTGTACCTGGTGCACCTCCCGCAACCAACTTTCAATCTTGGGGTTCCAACCCAATTGGTGAACCATTGATACCTAAGCGCTAGCGTTTATACATGGACCAATTCAATGTACTGGGTACCGAGCTCGAACTGTGTAGCCTTGAACCACTAACGGGTTTCTATCGAGATGGTTACGCCAACACCGGCCCCGATGACCTCGGCTCACATACTGTTTGCGTTGTGGTAACCACGGAGTTTCTCGAGCATCAACAGGCGATAGGCAATGACCTAAGCACTCCGGCGCCGCAATATGGCTTCCCGGGTTTAACCGCCGGGGATCGGTGGGCGGTATGCGCGGGGCGGTGGCTGCAGTCCTACTCAGCCGGTGTTTCGTCACCCGTGCTGCTACGGGCAACGAATGAACAGGCACTTCGCATAGTCCCATTGACTGCCCTCGAGGCCTGCGCTGCTGATGCCCCTGACGACCTCTCAGGTTTCAGCTCCTAGATCGACCAACCGGGCGCGGCTCGATATTGGTACCCTTCGCGGGTGCTGCTTTCTGATCGCGATATAAAAGCTGAACTCACTGCCAAACGGGTTGCCATCGAGCCCTTTGACCCGGGGATGATTCAGCCATCCAGTATTGACGTCCGGCTCGATCGCCTCTTCCGGGTATTCGAGAATCATCGCTACCCCCATATTGATCCGAGCATTGAGCAGCCTGATCTCACCCGCTTAATTGAACCCGATGGCGACGATCCGTTCGTCCTGCATCCGGGTGAATTCGTACTTGGGTCCACTTATGAAGTTGTGACCTTGCCCGACGATATTGCCGGTCGCCTCGAAGGTAAGTCATCTCTAGGCCGCCTTGGTCTGCTAACGCATTCAACGGCCGGTTTTATTGACCCGGGGTTTTCTGGTCACGTCACTCTCGAACTTTCCAATGTAGCTACCTTGCCGATCATGTTGTATCCGGGGATGAAAATCGGCCAATTGTGTTTGTTCCGGCTTTCTAGCCCGGCGGAGCACCCGTACGGCTCCGAGAAATATGGCTCGCGTTATCAAGGTCAGCGGGGGCCGACAGCGAGTCGGTCGTTCGCTAACTTCCACCGCACTGACGTTTAACGACGACCCATCCACAGCCAGAACATTCGTGCTGGAGAGTTGGTTAAGGTTCGCTGATTCTTAACGCGTGACTTGGACAATCTCCTTTTATGTTGACGAGTATGGGCGTGTCCCTGTGGGCAGATGGCTGAACGAACTATCACCTGCAAAACGTGAATTGTTTGCTCGTTTCGTCGCAGAAACCGTTGAGGTGAGAGGCCCGACGTTATTGGAGACGCCATTGCTCAAGTCACTAGGAAGTGGACTCTCTGAGTTACGAATTCGTGGGCGACTTTCGGGCGTTGGGCAGGAGGCCCTCTTGCGGGTCTTCGTGCATTTTCATGGGAGTCGGCAGGTGCTCATATTGGGTGGCTATGACAAAGGCCGTGACCCAAGTAAGCGACGCCAACAACGCGAGATCGCGACCGCACGGGGTCGTCTTCGGGTATTTGGACAACAAAGAAACACCTGATAATATATAGAATTCCGTATAATTAGGGAGGGGTTATGGCACCTACTTGGCGAAGTTTTGTAGCTGAAGTTGAGGACGGCATGTCACCTGCTGAGCTACTTGATCACCGCGCGCGCGCGAAAGCCCTGGGCTTGTGCGCCGAATTGGCACATGCGCGAAAGGCACGCCACTTAACTCAGGCGGCGCTGACTCGAATCTCTGGGGTCACCCAGTGCGAAATAAGTAGAATTGAAAGCGGATTAACCTCACCTACCACCGCGACACTGACCCGGCTATTAGTGGCATTAGATGTCGACTTGCGCCTAGTGCCGCATGAGGATCACGTAGAGACGTCAGACGAAGCGGATTTCCCAGCCCGGGTTAAGGCTGGATAGCTGCTGCTAGCCCTTACTTGCTGAAAGCAGCAGCGTCGCGACGTCGACAACCTCCACACCGGCGGCGCCACCCTCTTGCTGCCGGGTGGTCACCGCGTCATTGAGCATCACCGAACAGAACGGGCAGGCGACGGCAATCTTGGCGGCCCCCGTCGCGATGGCCTCATCCCCGCGATTCATGTTGACCTTCGTGCCGATTTTTTCTTCCATCCACATGCGCGCTCCAC
>JBAXHK010000259.1:0-3141 GCA_037138935.1 Actinomycetes bacterium | reverse complement strand
CCACCTGATCAAGCGGGCAAGCCCTAAGGCATTGCCGTCCAAATGGGCCAGGACATGCCCGCGGGACCAATTTGGCAACAAACTGGGTTCACTAATTTGCTCATCGCGCATCGAACGGACCGAAGTGACAAGTAATTCTGTTTGGTGCAAAAGTTCGGCGCTACTGGTCATATCGCTCACCGGTCCTCGATTGGCGCTTCATGTTGGCAAACTCGACTACTTGATGCCCAACCATCTCCAATTGCTCCACCGTTGCGGTGTCTTCACTATTGCCTTGGGCATCGATCTTGGTCAAACCCGAATTGACCGTCGCCCCCAAGGGGGTCGGCCACCCGCGAAGGGCATGTGCGATCTGTCGCAATTGCTGCAGCGTGCTGACGGTGGCCTGCCACCCGTAGGCAACTGAAATACACCCCACCGACATCCCATGCAAATATCCGCCATCGCGCTCACGCAAATCCTCAATGTAGTCAAGTGCGTTCTTCATCATCCCGCTGATCGCACCGTGATAGCCAGGGCTCGCAATGATCAGACCATCGGCCTGCGCCACTTTTTCAAGGTAGGCAACCGCCAATGGGTCACGGTCGGTGGTCTCGGTGTCGTAAAGCGGAAATAGGAGATCGCGGCTGGTGATGACATCCACATGGGCACCCTTGGCGCGAGCCCCGCGCACCGCTGCCAGCAAGGCCCGCTCACTTGATGAATCCGGTCGGGTGCTACCACCGATTGCCACAATACGAACCTTGTCACCACCTGCCTGACTCATTTGTATGCTCCACCCTCGTTAGGGATCCGAGGTTACCGTCATTGTGCGACCCATTCCTACCGGGTACCGCACCCATCGGCCTTCCCCGACACGCCTTCCGAGGCTATATGGTGTAGACATAAACAATGACGTCCTTCGATATTTATCAACTTCCCGCGGAGTACGACCAACTACGCGCTACCGTGCGGGCGCTGGCCGAGGAGAAAATTGCCCCTTGGGCCGCCGAAGTCGACGAGCAGGAGCGCTTCCCCGCTGAAGCATTAAGCGCCCTCGTCGGTGCTGACCTGCATGCGGCCCACGTGCCCGCTATCTACGGTGGCCAGGGGGCTGATGCGCTCGCGGTTTGCCTAATCATCGAAGAAGTCGCCCGGGTGTGCGGGAGTTCCTCCTTGATCCCCGCGGTTAACAAACTTGGATCAGCACCGGTGCTGCTGGCCGGATCTGACGCCATGAAGGCAGCCTTGATGCCCGGGCTCGCACGCGGTGACGATATGTGGTCTTACTGCTTATCCGAGAGTGAAGCCGGTTCAGACGCCGCCGCTATGAAGACCAAAGCCGCGCGCACCAATGCCGGTTGGTTGCTTAACGGCGCCAAGAAGTGGATCACCAATGCCGGTGAAAGCCGCTACTACACGGTGCTGGCCGTCACCGACCCCGAGGGCGGAGCACGTCATGGCATCACCGCTTTTGTCGTTGACCGCGAAGACTCAGGCGTGAGTTTTGGCGCCCACGAGCGCAAACTCGGGATCCGTGGATCATCAACCCGCGAGGTCTACTTCGATAACGTAGAAATCGGTGAAGACCGGATTGTTGGCGAGGTAGGAGACGGGTTCGGTCTCGCAATGCGCACCCTTGACCACACGAGAATCACCATTGCTGCACAAGCAGTTGGTTTAGCCCAAGGAGCGCTCGACTTCGCCACCGGCTACGCGAAAGAACGCGTGCAATTCGGAAAACCCATTAGCGAACTGCAAGGCATCCAATTCATGCTCGCTGATATGGCGATGAATATTGAGGCTGGACGGCAATTGACTTATGCCGCTGCTGCACGCAGTGAACGAGGTGATGCCGACCTAACCTTCTTCTCCGCCGCCAGTAAGTGTTTCACCTCGGATATGGCCATGGAAGTCACTACTAATGCGGTGCAAATCCTGGGTGGCTACGGCTACACCCGCGATTATCCTGTCGAACGCATGATGCGAGACGCCAAAATTACCCAAATTTACGAAGGTACCAATCAGGTCCAGCGCGTCGTGATGGCCAAACAGCTACTCGCGGCACACTAAATCCGTGGCACCCCCGATGCGCAAAACCTGGGTCGTACTGGTCGCCTCGGTCTTCGCCCAAGCAGCAATATCTGCCCTGCAACTTGGACTACCCGCACTCGGTCCAGCTATCCATCTCACCGCTGGTTTTGACACCGCGACCATCGGGTTGCTTTTTGGCCTTGCCGGGGTGGCCGCGGCAGTCGCCGTAATCGCCTGGGGACACATAGCCGACCGGACCTCGGATCGTTTTGTGTCTGTTATTGGTCTTCTTGTTACCGCCCTTTCACTTGCACTTGCCGCTGGTTTCGCTCTCTTCGGTCAATACATTTGGATGGGGGTGCTGGTGGTCATTTCCGGCATTAGCGCCGCTGCACCGAGCATCGGCATCATCAAGGGAATGTCAGGTTCATTTATCGGCCACCCCAGATTGGGCTTGGCCTTTGGAATTCGCCAAGCGGCCTTACCGATAGGCGCCGGGCTCGCGGGGCTGGCGCTGCCGTTTATCGCCCTACATTCGGGCTTGAGCGCGGCGCTCATCGCACTTGCGGCCGCCCTTGTCACCGCCGCGATCGCCATGGCATACGCACTTCGCCACCCGGGTACCCACCACCATCGAGTTGGCCGAAAAGGTGCACCCACCAGCACACCCAGCAAACCCAAACCACCAATCCCCTGGCGGTTGATCACGCCAATTTTTGCCGCCGCGACCCTGCTCACGGCAACTCAAGTTGGAGTCACCGCCCTGCTCTCCCTTTATCTGTTCACCGCACGCAGCTGGTCATATGGCGGTGCCGCCATCGCTTTCACCGCGGTCATGCTTTTCTCCAGCGTCGAACGAGTTCTGACGGGGCTTGCCGCCGACCGATGGCCCCGGGCGCGGGTCCTGTTGATCTGCGCCTTCGGCACCGTCACCGCCGCCCTGCTGCTAGTCGTCGCGGTAACCGGTGACCAGCAAATCTCGGCCGCGTTGCTGATCATTGCTGCAACCACCGGCATGGGCTGGGCGTCACTCTCGGTTACGGTCACGGTAGCCGCTGTCCCAATTGCTCGGATCGGTCAAGTTCAGGGTGTCTACATCGCAAGTTGTTGGACCGGGGCCGGTTTTTC
>JBAXHK010000258.1:0-3142 GCA_037138935.1 Actinomycetes bacterium | reverse complement strand
AAAGCGGTACGCGAGCTGGGTTTAGAACGTCGTGAGACAGTTCGGTCCCTATCCGCCGCGCGCGAAGGAATCTTGAGAAGACCTGTCCCTAGTACGAGAGGACCGGGATGGACGAACCTCTGGTGTGTCAGTTGTCCTGCCAAGGGCACCGCTGATTAGCTACGTTCGGAAGGGATAACCGCTGAAAGCATCTAAGCGGGAAGCCCGCTCCAAGATAAGGATTCCCACAGGTTTACCTGGTAAGGCCCCCAGCTAGAACACTGGGTTGATAGGCCGGACGTGGAAGCACAGTAATGTGTGGAGCTGACCGGTACTAATAGGCCGAGGACTTGCCTCATTTCCTAAAATTCGCGTCCACTGTGTGGTTCCCGAGATTCGATCGGGAGCCAAAAACCCAAGGGAGAAGTCTCTTGGTACCAAGGCACCAGTGTCTTGGTTGGCTACATTGAAATCTCAATAGAGTTTCGGCGGCCATAGCGAGAGGGAAACGCCCGGTTCCATTCCGAACCCGGAAGCTAAGCCTCTCAGCGCCGATGGTACTGCGCGGGTGACTGCGTGGGAGAGTAGGACGCCGCCGGACAATCTTTCGCTAAGGGCCACTCCAAGGAGTGGCCCTTAGCATTTCACTTGCAAACTGAAAAAGGAGAACTACGTGGCTGACAGGCGAACCCCTCGAGAAGGTGGGTCCGGTGGCAGCTCGCGCCCGGGGCGACCACAAGGTTCCGGAAAACCCTCCGGTGGTAAGCCCGCTTCGGGGCGACCAACAAGTGGTAAGCCCGCTTCGGGGCGACCATCAAGCGGTAAGCCAAAGTCTGACCGCTGGGGGACAGATAAGCCACGGGCTGATCGTCCTTCCAGTGACCGTCCGCGCTCGGATAGGCCTTCCAGCGGTAAGCCCGCATCGGGGCGACCATCAGGTGATCGACCGAGTTCGGATCGGCCGGCCAGTAACCGCTCCTGGAGTGACAAGCCTCGAACTGACCGCCCTCGTACCGATACCTGGGGGAGTGACAAGCCTCGTAGTGATCGGCCTTCGAGTGATCGGTCGCGTTCTGATCGTCCGTCTAGTGATCGGTCGCGTTCTGATCGTCCAAGTGGGGATCGTTCTTGGAGCGATAAGCCGCGAAGTGATCGTCCGCGTCCGGATCGTCCGTCGAGTGATCGGTCGCGTTCGGATCGGCCTTCGAGTGATCGGTCGCGCTCTGATCGTCCACGCACGGATCGGCAGATCCCGGACCGCCCACTCTCAGATCGCCCACGCGACCCGCAGATTCCAGATGAGATTACCGCTGAACAACTTGACCGTTCGGTGCTCTTAGAGCTTCGTACGTTGCCTGATGGACTGGCTGAAATCGTTGCGCGTCACTTAGTCGCGGC
The DNA here is from genome assembly GCA_037138935.1 of Actinomycetes bacterium. GTDB lineage: Bacteria > Actinomycetota > Actinomycetes > S36-B12 > S36-B12. The sequence continues at coordinate 1,765 of JBAXHK010000258.1, read as the reverse complement.
AGATTTAGCCATGGCCGCCGACGATGTAGAGCTAGCGATGGCGCATATCGAGGCTGCTAGGCGTAGGGCGGGTCGTGTTGCCGCGGTGCGCGAAGCCGCCGGCGTCGCTGCATATAAGGCCGGTAAGTTTCCCGAGGCAATATCGGAGTTGCGCACGGCCCGTCGCATGACTGGATCAAATGCGTTTATCCCGATGATCGCGGACTGTGAGCGCGGCTTGGGTCGACCACAAAAAGCACTCGATCTTATAAAAACTACGAATACAAAGACCCTTGATGATGAAACTCGTGCTGAGCTCTTGATCGTTGGGGCCGGCGCACGTGCTGACCTAGGCCAACTCGAGGCTGCTGTTGTCACCTTGCAGGTTCCAGAGCTAACGAAGTTGCGCCCGGGCACCGCAAGGGCGCGACTGCAGTATGCGTACTCGGATTTCTTGGCTCAGGTAGGTAGAACGACTGAAGCTTGGGAGTGGATGGAACGCGCGGCAGCCTCTGATATTGACGGGGCTACAGACGCGGCCGAACGTTGCGAGGAATTCGCTGGTATTGCCTTTACTGAGGAGATTGGTTCTCCTGCTGATCCAGCCAACGACTGATACCCATCACATTGGCTTGCACACTTGAGAGGTCTTCGTAAGTGGTGACTCGATCTATGTCTGCGTAGAAGTCCATATGACGTGCGCGATCACGTTCTTTCACTAGCGCCACTGCGTGATCGATATCGGGTGACTGTGATCTGGCCTCACGTACTGCTTCAACCCAGTAGCAAAGTTCGGCCTCAGATTCAGCGAGCACATCGTGGACGGCCGTGACGGGGCCGTAGTGGGAGAAAAGCAAGCGTTCGGCACCCGCGTCGCGCATGCGTGCCAAAGATGCGAGCGCGAGGTCAAGGTCAAAATCTGGCGGTGGGGTAGCAGGGCGCACCTGCGCGGTTTGCTGCACATAAACACCGGCCGCATCGCCGGTATAAAGGTCACCGGTCTGTGAATCGAGCAGTCCAACGTGGTGCGAGGCGTGACCTGGGTTATGGAAAGTCGTCAGCACCCGGCCGTCACCTAAATCGATGCTGCCGGTGTCACCGAGCGAAACGATGCGCTCCACGGGGGTGGGCAATAGGTCGCCAAAGAGGCGATCCATGTCCGGGCCGAAAACCCGGTGGGCGCTTGCCACAAGTTTGGTTGGATCAGCGAGATGGCGCGCCCCTTTTTCATGTACCACGATGGTGGCATTGGGGAAGGCCGTGGCGAGATCACCAACGCCGCCGGCATGATCAAGATGGATATGGGTTACCACGATCGTGGCCAAATCCGCGGCATCGATACCAAGTTCGCGAAGTGAGTCAACGACCATCGGGGCTGATCTCGCCGTGCCAGTTTCGACCAAGCAGGGCTTACTCGACCTGATTAGGTAACTGGCGGTAATACCAGCGTGCCCCCCCATTTGAGTATCAATTTCAAATACTTCATCGCCGAGGGCGGTAGTTATTGGGTTTCCCACAGGCTAAGTGTGAGGTGTCAAGGCCTGCACAGCAAGTGCATTGGCTAATGCGATCTATTCACCAATACGAGACAGTCGAATTCCGTTGCCAGAGCTACTGGCACGTACCCGGTATTTGACTTAGGAGCGTCCATGGCAAATAAACCCACCGCCACCCTTGACGGGCCAGGTTCACGCAATGAGGTCAATCTCATTGGGAGGTTGGGCAACTCAATTGAGCAGCGTCAACTGCCCAGTGGCGATGTCATCACCGTATTCTCGGTGATTAT
>JBAXHK010000257.1:0-3146 GCA_037138935.1 Actinomycetes bacterium | reverse complement strand
ATGGCAAGGCGTGTTTCCACTCCTGCACCACGGCGTCCCAGACGGCATCGGAAATGGCCGCTTTTGAAGCCCTCGCTACCTGCACGTGGGTGCCCTCATGGCCCAAGATCGTCACTTCATTTTCTTCTGCCCCAAACACCACTTGGCGCCCAACCTCATTAACAACGAGGAGGTCGCAGCCCTTGCGGGCCAACTTACGCCGGCCCAACTCAATCAAATCATCTCCGTCAACAGCAGTCTCGGCCGCGAAACCCACAATTACCGGCAGGACGCCATCACGCCGGCGTACTAATTCTGCCAAAATATCAACAGTTTGCGTAAGTCTTAGACTCATATCGCTTGGCTCATCGGGTTTCTTAATCTTGCTCGTTGCTACTACTTCGGGGCGAAAATCTGCCACCGCGGCGGCCATCACCACGGCATCGGCGCCACTTGCCGCGGCTAACATTTCCTGTAGTAACTCGGCCGCCGAACTCACGGGGCGCAAGGTGACCCCGGCCGGTGCTGGGACGCTGAGGTGCGCGGCCACCAAAGTCACGAGCGCGCCCCGGGAAACAGCGGTTCGAGCTAACTCAACCCCTTGCCGACCACTGCTGATATTGCCGATAAAACGGACGGGATCCCATGATTCACGGGTACCCCCGGCGCTGATCACCACGCGGCGGCCAACCAAATCACTCGTTGGCGTTCGGCGCAGTACATCTTGCACCGCTGCCACGATCCCGGCGGGATCTGGTAAACGCCCGGCGCCGACATCAGGGCCGGTCAGCCTCCCTGAAGCGGGCTCAAGCACGATAATCCCGCGAGCCCGAAGCGTTGACACATTGTTCTGGGTAGCGGGGTGCTGCCACATCTCGGTATGCATCGCCGGAGCCAGCACAACTGGGCACCCGGCGGTCAGCAGCACATTGGTCAAGAGATCATTTGCTATGCCATGTGTGGCTCTTGCTAACAGATCGGCGGTGGCCGGTGCCACCACCACACAATCGGCCTGCTGGCCTAATTTAACGTGTGAGACTTCATGGGAATTTTCCCAGACGGATGAAGCAACCGGGTGCGCCGACAAAGCCGCCCAAGTAGGTTCACCAACAAAGTTCAAAGCCGCGGCGGTTGGAACCACCGTGACGTCATAGCCGGACTCGGTCAAGCCCCGGAGTACTTCGACTCCTTTATAAGCCGCGATACCGCCAGCAACCCCCAGAACGACACGAGGCCGGTCACCCACCTGGGGTAAACCGGCCTGAACGCCATTTGACGGCGACATCGAAGTCAGGCCGTAGCCTCGACTACCTCGATCGCCTCTGCGGAAAGTAGCCCGGCGTCGATTTCGCGAAGCGCGATCGACAGTGACTTCTCTTGCACATGGGTCTCAACGAGGGGGCCGACGTACTCCAGCAAGCCTTCGCCGAGCTGCGAGTAGTAAGCATTAATTTGCCGAGCCCGCTTGGATACGTAAATAACCAAAGAGAACTTGGAGTCGGTTTTTTCCAAAAGGGCGTCTATCGAGGGATGGGTAATGCCCTCAGGTCTGGGGTTGGTCATGTAGGCATGCTACCAATGCGCCCGCGCAGTGCCCGACGTCGGTATTCACAATGACCCGATCGAACTCCGGTGCCGCTGCCAATTCCTGCTCAGCGGCCGCCAAACGCTTGGCCACCGACTCGGCACTCTCGGTGCCCCGGCCGATCAACCTGGCCTCCAATTCGGGCCAAGAAGGCGGCGCTAAAAATACTAACTGGGCTTCGGGCACCCGGGCTCGCACCTGCCTAGCCCCGGCCACCTCAATCTCCAAGATTACCGGGGTGCCAATGGCCCGATGCTCAAGAACTGGGCCACGCGGCGTGCCGTACCGATTGCCGGCGAATTCGGCCCACTCGAGTAGTTCGTCCTGCTCAATTAACCGAGTGAACTCAGCATCATCAACGAAAAAATATTCCCTGCCATTTACTTCACCGGCTCGCGGCGTCCGTGTCGTGGCTGACACTGACAGCCAAACATCGGGAGCCAGCGCAAGCACCGCATCGACCACCGTGCTCTTACCTACTCCAGATGGGCCGGAGACAACGACTAGAGGTGCGAGCTTGGTATTCATTAATTCACGCCCGCGATGCTGCGAGCGATATCACGCGCCGCATTCGCGATATCAGGAGCTCCAGTAATCGGTCGGCCGATTACCAATAGGTCAGCACCATCAGCAATGGCTTGCTCTGGTGTTGCTACCCGCTTTTGGTCACCTGCGGCACTACCCACCGGCCGCACCCCCGGAGTGATCAAAGTTATATCGGCTGCAACCGCTGCACGGATCGCGGCCACCTCGCGCGGTGAACACACCACCGCACGCGCACCAGCATTTGTTGCTAAGACAGCAAGGCGCACCGCTGCCTCAATTGATGGCCCAGCCATGCCAATGCTGGTCAACGTCTCTTCATCAATCGAGGTTAGAACTGTGACCGCCGCAATGCGCGTATTCGGCAGCGCCAGTGCAGCGGCCTCAACCATGGCGGCCCCACCTGCCGCATGCACCGTCAAAATTGCCGGCTCCAGATGCGCCACTGCCCCTGCCGCACCCGCGACAGTCGCGGGGATGTCATGGAGTTTTAGATCAAGGAATAGTTCAATAGCTTCGACGCCGCCAGCCCGCGCAGCTTCCTGCGCGGCAATAACCGCTAAGACTCCATCGCGGCAGAAGACTTCGAGGCCCACTTTCAAGGTTGATACCACGGGGGCCACCGCCTGCGCCCAACTCCGAAGGGTGTGTAGATCAGGTGCATCGAGCGCGACTGCGATTGGTGCGCGATTAGCCATCATTCGGGTTCTATTTCGCCTTCACCGACGGCTTCAAATATGTCTGGACCGCGGTGCCCGTATGAGATCGCCTCGCTGACACTACCGAAACCTCGTTCCTGAAGTGCCAACGCCAATTCATTGTGCACGCGCATCGGCGCAGAAGGATCATTGAAAGTCATGGTGCCTACCGATACCGCATTGGCTCCGGCCAAGATGAATTGCAGTGCATCAAGGCCGGTGCGGATACCGCCAACCCCGAGGATTGGGATATCCGGAAGTGCCTGGCGAATTTGCCAAACGCAGCGAAGCGCGATCGGTCGAATTGCGGGCCCGCTGAGGCCACCGGTAACCCCAGCGAG
>JBAXHK010000256.1:0-3156 GCA_037138935.1 Actinomycetes bacterium | reverse complement strand
CTTGGTAGCGGCGGTACCGCCAGCTGGTTTCGCATTTAGGCGGCCGGGGTCGCTAGAACTGTCCTGGCGGGTGTAGCCACCAAATCACTACATGAACTCGTCGGGGTTCGGGCCGGTGCGGTGACCATTCTCAAGTGAGCCGATAGTCGCCATGTTTTCCGGAGTCAGTTCAAAGTCGAAGACATCAATATTTTCACGGATACGAGCCGGAGTTACTGACTTCGGTAAGACCACGTTTCCTAACTGAAGATGCCAGCGAATCATCACCTGGGCAGTGCTCTTTTGGTGTTCAGTGGCGATAACTCCAATGACCTGATTGTTGATCAATTCGCCGGACGCCAGTGGACTCCAAGCCTCGATCAACATTCCGAGATCGGAGGCAAGTGCCCTGAGTGGAGTCTGGGGCAGCCACGGATGCAACTCAATTTGGTCAACGGCCGGCACCACACCGGTCTCGGCGATGATGGCCTCTAGCTGTTCTTGGTGAAAGTTAGACACTCCAATTGATCTAGCGCGGCCCTCAGAATGCAGTTGCACCACTGCCCGCCAGGTCTGTAGGTAATCGCCAGTGGCCGGCGCCGGCCAATGCACAAGATAAAGATCCACTTCAGAGACTCCGAGGAGAGACACGCTCTTATCGAAGGCGCGCATGGTCTGGTCATACCCATGGTCGGTGTTCCAGACTTTAGTGGTCAAGAAGATTTCATCACGCGGTAAGCCAGAGCGTGCGATTGCTTCGCCCACCCCGCGTTCATTTTCGTATACGGCTGCCGTATCGACGTGGCGGTATCCGGTAGCTAATGCCTCAAGGGTTGCTGCGGTTACTTGATCATCGGGTACCTGCCATACCCCAAAACCGATCTGCGGGATCGCTAGCCCATCGTTCATGATCAGATCAGGTACGAGGTGCATTGGAACTCCTTTACGGGCGGTCAGTGGCAAATCAGGTGTGGCCAACGATACCCATAGCCAGCACGACGACGTAAGGTCAACCGATCCACCGAGGCAGAACTCACGACTCAGCCGGCGGTACTCAGCCGAACCGTCAACGTGTGGCCTTGTACCTGCTGGAACCGTCAACGTGTGGCCTTGTACCTGCTCGAACCGTCACCGTGTGGCCTTGTACCTGCTCGAACCGTCATTTCTGGACGGTTTTTTGACGGTTTCAGCAGGTTGAAGGATCGGGCACCTGCTGTGAGCTAACCCTTGCGCCCCTGGGCCGTATATTTTGTATGCTGAGTGCGTTGACGATCCACGGCCGGCGATAAGTTGTCAGCAACAACATGAAAGGGCGCAAAATGAGGTCCGTAAACCGCTTGGCAGTGAGTGCAGTGATTGCCACTGTTATTCAATTCACTTACGGAACAACTGTAAGTAAGGTCCGCCCGAAGTTCATGAACTGATCATGGCTGAGATCCGGTACGTATTTGATTTCACCGAGGGCGGTCGTGAACAAAAGGATCTCCTGGGCGGCAAGGGCGCAAATCTCGCAGAGATGACGCGCCTCGGTTTGCCAGTGCCCCCGGGCTTCACGATCACCACCGATGCTTGCCGGTGGTTCCTTCTCAATAACCAAGAGCCGGCAAACCTGCGAGTGCAAGTGACGGCGGCCCTGAGGCGCCTTGAAGACCAATTAAATCGACGACTTGGTGATGTACATGACCCGCTCCTTGTCTCAGTGAGATCAGGAGCGGTGTTCTCGATGCCGGGCATGATGGACACCATTCTCAATGTTGGCCTTAATGACGCTTCCGTCAAAGGCTTGGTAGCCATCTCGGGGGATGCCCGCTTTGCGTGGGATTCTTATCGCCGGCTGATTTCCATGTTTGGCCGCACCGTGCTGGGCGTCGAGCCGGCATTGTTTGCAAACGAGCTTGAGGCGGCGGTCCATGCCGCGGGCGTCCAAAATGAAAGCGCACTCGAATTTGAATCCTTGCAGGCTCTCGTGGAAAAGTATAAGGCCATCATTCGCGAGCAAACCGGACGCGAGTTCCCGCAGCACCCGCGCGAGCAACTCGACCTCGCAGTACACGCGGTGTTTGAGTCCTGGAATGGAGATCGGGCCAAACTTTATCGTCGACGTGAGCGCATCCCCAATGACCTTGGTACCGCCGTCAACGTGTGCACGATGGTCTTTGGTAATCAAGGTGAAGATTCAGGCACCGGTGTAGCTTTTACGCGCGACCCGGCAACCGGATCAGCTGGTCACTACGGTGACTACCTGCCAAACGCCCAAGGCGAAGACGTTGTTGCTGGTATTCGCAACACCTTGACCTTGGCTGATCTGGCCGTGCAAAACCACGAAGTTGCCGAGCAATTATCACTAACTATGCGGCGCCTTGAGACCCACTACCGCGACCTCTGCGATATCGAGTTCACCGTTGAGCGCGGCAAACTCTGGATGCTACAAACTCGAGTGGGGAAACGCACGTCGGGCGCCGCTTTTCGAATTGCCTGTGAATTCTTGGACGAGGGTTTGATCACCGAAGACGAAGCACTCGCGCGGGTCAGCGGCGCGCAACTAACGCAATTACTGGTTCCGCAACTGACTGTGGGTACTGATCGCACCGTCATCACTAAGGGGATCGCCGCCTCACCAGGTGCCGCGGTCGGGCAAGCGGTATTTGACCCGGCTGTCGCGGTGCACTGGGCAGAGTCTGGGCGCCCCGTGGTCTTAGTGCGCCGGGAAACCAACCCGGATGATCTTGCCGGCATGGTTGCCGCGGTTGGCATTTTGACCAGCCGCGGCGGTAAGACCAGTCATGCGGCCGTAGTAGCTCGTGGCATGGGCAAGCCCGCGGTTTGCGGAGCCGATGCGCTCGTTGTTGATGAAGCCGGCGGTTTCGCAGTGGCCACCTCGGTCGACGGCACTTCTTGGACAATTCGCGAGGGTGACTTCATCTCCTTGGATGGTGCAACCGGTGAGGTATTTCTTGGTGAATTGCCGGTTTCGTCATCACCGGTAGTGCGCTATCTGCTCGAAGGGGTTGATGCGGTACTGGCTTCCTTGAGTGAGGATGACGCCGCCGTGGTGTCTTGCGTTGATCGATTACTGAAGTACGCGGACAAGGTGCGTAGGCTTCGAGTGAGAGCCAATGCTGATACTCCAGATGACGCTATTAGAGCAAGGTTGCTCGGCGCTGAAGGCATCGGGTT
>JBAXHK010000255.1:0-3164 GCA_037138935.1 Actinomycetes bacterium | reverse complement strand
GCATCGATACCCGGTGCGATCGCCCCCACCTGAACGATACCGGCGGATGGAAGACCAGTAGGCGTGGTGACCTGCTCAATCGTCGCGGTGCGATAAAGCAAGGCTGCGGAGTTATCGCACGGCGAGGGACCGGTGAGCTCACCTTGGGCATCACGTGGCCTACGACATTCATTCGAATCGACCGTGAAGAATGGCGAAACATAGCCGGCGGGAGCCAGCAAGGTTTGAATATCTGCTACTTGGGTTTTGGCCGTGGTGGTGGGATTGTTAGTTGCCTCCTGTAGACCTACTACGTCGGCCCCCGATTCGCTAATGACGCGTGCCACCCGATCTCTTCTGATATCCCATGATGGAGCCGGTGGCGCGCAAGCGACTTTACAAACATTAAATGTCGCGAAAACCAAATTTCCGCTGGTTGCCTGAACTGGCTGGGTCGAGGTGGCCAAAACTATTAGGACTGCGATCGAAATCAGGGTTGTCCGGAAGTGAGCCAGCACAAGTCGCGATCGCACGTGGGACACAACCCTTTCACTAGTACAACCGTACTCCGGCAAATATTTCGTGATTATTAATAGTACATAAAGCCCAGAGACTTGACCTCACGACGTTAAAGAAAGGAGGTGATCATGCAGATTATCGCGCTGCCGCGTGGTCAATATTTTTCATAGGACAGTCTCAATAGAACCTATTGCTTCTGCAAAGTGTGTGCAGGTGTATCTGGGCTTGGTGATTTAGATTTAATCTCTCCTAGCCTTTGCGGCACGCACCAGCGTGGAAATAAATCTCCCAAATTGAAAGGCCTATGCATGTCAGTTCTAGAAGAAGTTTTATCTGCTAACGAAACTTACGCCGCAGGTTTCGGCGAAAAGTCTCAACTATCCCTTCCTCCGGCTAGAGGGTTCGCGATTCTGACATGCATGGACGCCCGACTCGATCCGGCAAAGTATGCGGGGCTAGCGGAGGGCGATGCACATGTAATCCGAAATGCGGGCGGTCGCGCGAGTGACGATGCCATTAGGTCACTTGTGATCTCATACAAGCTCTTGGGGACTAAGGAGTGGTTCGTCATCCATCACTCTAATTGCGGCATGGAGTTTTTCACGGATGAGGTGATGCGTGGTCTGCTTAGCAAAAGCCTCGAGACCGCGGAGCTCGGAGCCGAAGGATTCACCGATATCGGCACCGGACCAGGGTCACCCGAAGGTAAGTACATTGACTGGTTGACAATCTCCGACAACGCCACGAGCGTCGCAGAAGATGTTCAGCGCATACGCAACCATCCGTTGGTCCCTCGAGGAATTCCAATCTACGGATACATCTATGACGTATCAACTGGTCGCCTTGTCGAAATTCCTGCAGCTACGAAAGCGGGTAAGGCAAGTTAGTAAACGGGCGATGCGGGCCCGACCAATTACGGGCGGGCCCGCAGCACCTAGTGACATGACCGCTCGGCAAGCTGGCCAGCATTGACGTATTATGGGCCAGAGACTAGCCTGAATATATGAGCGTGGTCAGCCCCGGAGGGTCTATAGGCATTTACGACCTTAAGAACCAGTTGTCCGCGGTTCTTGAGGAGGTGATGGAAGGCAAAGAGGTAACTATCACCAAGCACGGGCGTCCCATCGCTCGCATCGCGCCCATCAAGGCTGCTGATCGCGAGGATAGGGCGGCCGCTGTTGCTGCCATCCGCGAGTTGGGTGAGCGAGTTCGACGACTGCCGGTGGAGGCGACGGGCCGAGAGTTGATCGACGACGGGCGTGCCAGGTGAGCGATCTCGGCGGAGCCGTCCTTGACGCTTCAGCTGCCATAGGTTGGGTTCTTCGAGACGGGGACCCTGAAGCCGAAGCGAAGATCGACTCTCTCTTGACCGACGGATTCGTTCTCGTTCCCGAGTTATGGCACGCCGAGATGGCCAATGCCTTGCGCACCGCTATGCGGGCCGGACGAGTCGACGCTGACTTCGTTGTAGCCGTTTGCGAACGACTTGATCAACTGGATATCCGTACCGATGTTGTGGGTAGTCAGGTTCAGCGGCTAGCACTCGAGGCGCAAAAGCATGGGCTCACCTCGTACGACGCCTGCTACTTGCTGCTAGCTAGAGACCGGGGGCTTCCGTTAGCAACTCTTGACCGGGAACTGGCTAAGGCGGCGGCGGCGGCCAACGTCGCCCTGCTCCTACCGATTTAAGGTCCACGCCCATTCTGATCGGGTGACAGGAATCGACCTGTCTGTTGAGGTATAGCCATCCCGCTATTTCGATGCTCACTTTGGCAACGGCTGTTTTGTGTTTTGATACTGACCCCGCTGATTACTCAATGCAGGGTTTCGCGACTCTGTTTTCATCAAGTACGTGAATATTCGAAAAGGTTAAAACGATTGGGTCAAGATCCGTGGATATATATTTAAATCCGACTCACTCATTTCACGTGTTAAACGGAAACTAGAAAACTGCCAAAAACCGTCACAGTCAATGCAATAATTTGAATTCTCACTAGGCGCTGCTTGAGAATGAAAACTGCCATAACAACCACAACAATCGGGTCTAAAGATGAAAGCACCGATACAACTGCGATATTTCCAGACGTTGTCGCATAAGAGAAAGCACTCACTGCGATCGCGTTTAGCATTCCGATCATAACTATCGCTGGTGTCTCTCGAAGAGCAAGTCCACCCCAACTCCGGACCGCCAATGCGATTACGGACATGATCGCGACACCCACAATTTCCATTATGAATATGGAACCAACTACATTGTCTTTGCTACCTAAATCTAAGGAGACCTGTGAGGCTCCGATGAAGAGCGCAGCGATCAAGGCAAGGAGGACTGGGCCCATTCCCTTGCTTCCCTTCATCTCAGGGACTCCCAACATGATGACGCCGCCTATGGTTACTGCGATTCCAAGAAGGTTTAGTGGCGAGGGCATCTGGCCCTGACGCAGAGCCGAGATGAGTGGCACTAGTACTAACAGCGTGACAGTCCCGCTAACAACCCCCATGGTCCCTCGGGTTAATGCCGTGAAATAAATGAGATTTCCGACGAGGAAAAGAATTCCTGCAATTGATCCTGCAACGAAATCCACTTCGTCAAAACTCAAAGTCTTAGTGATTGCACCGAATGCGAGGAATACCAGCGCTGCGACAACTGCAGATCCCCCAGACACTGC
>JBAXHK010000254.1:0-3169 GCA_037138935.1 Actinomycetes bacterium | reverse complement strand
TCATCCACGACGCGCCAACAGCTAGTCGCCGGCTCATCTGGTACGCGCCGCGGTAGCGGCCACCGGCGCTGACGGCCCGGTAGTTGGCGCCACTCTCACGTTTTGCGATGCAGCGGCGCACCTTCTCGCGTTTGGGCATGAACCATTTGCCCTGATACAGACTAACCATCACTCCATGGCGGTCACCGGCTTTGAAGTCGCCCTGGGCGAGGGCAAGTTCAAGTTCTTTCCGGTCACTTGCCGCGGCCGGGGCTTGGGAATCACCAGGCGACAACTCGTCCGCCACCGCCGCTGGCCCAGTTGCCAATAACGCAAGTGCGGTGATGAGTGCCATGCCCGTCACCGTGATCCGGCCGCCTTGCATATTCACCCGCCGATCAGATCGCTGGCCAATGTCTAGGCTCTACCGTGCCCTGTGATCGCCAAACTGTCACGTTCACCCAAGGTGGTAGATCTCACCCCCAAATAGGGGCAAAACGGTCATAGGTGTGAATCTGCCACGTGCTTCCGGTGTGCCGCCAGAGATGCGAGTGACGGGGATCACATTCCAATCCCCAGCTTTACCCCGGCCATTTACCCCAACAGTTGGCCCGGCAATGGCACCATGCATATGAAAAGTTCTTCAATTGTTAAAGTTAGCGGACTCAAAGGGGGTAGTCATTACTAAACCGTTGTACGTCGCCAAAGCTGATTTCTTCCGCACCCTTGGCCACCCGGCCCGAATCCGAGTCCTTGAATTACTATCTGAACGCGAGCATGCCGTCTACGAACTTCTCAATGCAATCTCGATTGAACCCAGCAATCTTTCGCACCAATTGGGCGTGCTTCGCCGGACCGGGTTAGTGTCCCAGACCCGCCGAAACGGCGAAGTTTTCTACGCAATCGCCGCTCCCGATATTCGCGACCTACTACTTGCAGCGCGCGCTATCTTACTTGACGAATTAAATGACCAGGACGGACTAAAACGCGAATTAAAGGCTGGTCAGGCAAAGGCCTCTTGAGCACCGCCGAAGCAGCTAAAAAAGGTTGGCTGCGTTCAGGAACACACGACGCCTTGGTAAGAACCCGTGCGCTGCTTCCCACCCGAAGTGACTTCACCGCTATGCGCCGTAACCCAAAGCGCGACGTGCTCGCTGGTGTCACGGTGGCAATTGTCGCGCTGCCATTGGCTTTGGCCTTCGGCATCACCTCTGGGATGGGCGCTGGCCCCGGTCTGATAACGGCAATCGTTGCGGGGTTGTTCGCCGCCTTCTTTGGCGGCAGCAACATGCAAGTTAGCGGGCCAACCGGCGCGATGGCCGTTGTGCTGCTACCGATAGTTGCTCTCTACGGGCCCTCTGGCGTACTCGTCGTCGGACTAATCGCTGGCTTAATCTTGATCGCTTTGGCATTTGCCGGAGCCGGCCGCTACATGCGTTACATCCCACTGCCGGTGGTGGAAGGTTTCACGCTCGGCATCGCCATCATCATTGCCCTGCAGCAAGTTCCATCGGCGCTTGGTTACCACGGCGAAGGTGAAAAAGTAGCCTTGATTGCACTGTCAGCGATCCAACAATGGTTTGTCAGCCCAGACCTCGCGCCGGTGCTAATCGCATTTGGGGTTGCAGCCAGCATGCTCCTAGCTCTGCGCTTTCGACCAGGGTTACCCGTTTCACTAGTGGCCGTTGCCGTTGTGACATTGGCCGTGATGATCACCGGAGTCGATGTAGCAACAATCGGGGCAATCCCAACGGGCCTTCCGGCGCCTGCAATACCGGTGATTCCTTGGGGGCAGATTTCTGCATTACTGCTGCCTGCCGCCGCCGTGGCCGCTTTGGCTGCTCTCGAGAGTTTGCTATCGGCAACTGTCGCAGACGCAATGAGTGTGGGCGAACGCCACAACTCCAACCGGGAGTTATTCGGGCAAGGTATAGCTAACCTTGCGTCCCCGCTTTTCGGCGGCATACCTGCAACCGCCGCAATCGCTCGCACCGCGGTTAATGTACGCACAGGAGCTAAGTCACGCCTAGCTGCTATTACCCAGTCGATTGCGCTGCTAATCGTTATCTTGGTGGCAGCGCGGTGGGTTTCATACATTCCCCTTGCCGCACTTGCCGGAGTTTTACTTGCGACCACAGTTCAGATGGTCGAGGTCTCGAATCTGCGCACATTAATGCGCACGACCCGCGGTGATGCCACCGTTCTCATCGCTACTGCCCTCGCAACCGTGATACTTGACTTAGTCACCGCAGTCATAATCGGACTCGTGATAGCCGGCCTTTATGCACTCCGTCAGGTTGCCAAGTCAGCTCACGTTGATGAACTACCCCTTGATACCGGAGATCACAGCGAGGCAGAGCTTGCACTGCTGAACGAGCATGTCATTGCGTTTCGACTTGATGGTCCACTTTTCTTCGGGGTCGCCCATACCTTCTTGCTCGAGGTGGCCGAAGTTAGCGACGTACGAGTTGTGATTTTGCGGCTCTCACGCATAAACACTTTGGATGCAACGGGCGCCGCAGTGCTAGGCCAAACGATTAAGACCCTTGAAGGTAGAGGCATCACCGTGCTCCTGTCAGGCATCAAACCGGATCACGAAAGTATTTTTCAAAAAATGGGTGTATACGAACATCTTGCCCATACAAACCATATTTTCACTAGCACCCCTAACGCCATCGAACATGCCCGCACTCATGTTCACAAAATGCCCGACTAGCCGGACACAAGAACCCTGAGAAAGTTAAAGGTCAATACTCTCGAGCATTTCGGTTACCAAAGCCGCAATTGGTGAGCGCTCTGACCGTGTCAAAGTCACATGCGCAAATAGCGGGTGGCCCTTTAGCTTCTCGACAACCGCCACCACGCCATCGTGCCGGCCTACACGCAGGTTGTCGCGCTGAGCAACATCGTGAGTAAGAATGACTCGGCTATCACGCCCGATTCGGGAAAGTACGGTCAACAGCACATTTCGTTCAAGGGATTGGGCCTCGTCGACGATCACGAAAGCATCATGTAGTGACCGACCACGGATATGGGTTAGCGGTAAGACTTCAAGCATGCCTCGATCGACAATCTCCTCGACAACTTCCTGGGTCGTCACAGCGCCCAGAGTGTCAAAGACCGCCTGCCCCCAAGGTGACATTTTCTCCTGCTCATTACCCGGTAGGTAGCCAAGCTCTTGGCCGCCAAC
>JBAXHK010000253.1:0-3181 GCA_037138935.1 Actinomycetes bacterium | reverse complement strand
CGAGGCCGGCAACAAAATGGCTGAGCACGGCACCCATGTGGCGAGCATCCTCTTTGGCCAGCCTGGCACCGAAGTTGAGGGTATTTGCCCAGGAGTTAGAGGGGTCATCATCCCCGTGTACGACGCGGCATCAGGTAGTGCCCCTCAGCTAGAGGTTGCGAGAGCAATTGAACTAGCCATTGAAGAAGGCGCCGACATCATCAATTTCTCCGGGGGCCAGTACTCAGATACCGGGGTCGCTGATCAATGGCTGTCTGATGCGGTGGTCAGATGCGCCGAGGCCGGTGTCCTCTTGATCGCCGCAGCGGGTAACGATGGGTGTGAATGCCTACATGTGCCGGCTGCGGCCAGTACGGCGTTGGCGGTCGGAGCCATCGACTCCTCGGGTGAGCCCATGGATTTCAGTAACTGGGGCCATGGCTATTCCTGCAATGGGATCACCGCTCCAGGGGCGGAGATTCTAGGGGCCGTGCCCGGCGGAGGAGTTTCAAGGCTCAGCGGCACTTCGTTTGCCACTCCGATGGTGGCGGGGGTAGCGGCCCTGCTGCTGTCTCAGGGCCGCGAAAGTGTTTCGGGGGCAGCCCCCAGTTCATTGATGATTCGTGAAATAATGCTGCGTGGTGCTGCACCATGTGGTAGAAATGATACAAATATCTGCCAGCGCCTGCTGTCAGGAACTATCGATGTTGAAGGAGCAGTGGCGGAAATGAGTGGAGCAATGGTTGTAGGGCCAACGGGTGTCTCCCCAGCAGGCGGCTGTGGCTGTGGCGGGCCCACCGATAGTTCAAATGCGGAGCCGGCTGTTTCCGCCTCCTCGTCTATGCTGTCAGGGGTAAGTCCGTCGATGGCCGACGCCCCTGAGGGTCAAAACATGGTTTATGCACTTGGTAACTTGTCCTATGACTTCGGTACCGAGGCCAGGCGTGACTCCTTCAAGCAATTGATGCCACCGGTTGAAATCAACGGTGAAATAGTGCCCCCGAATCCCTATGACGCTCGCCAACTTGTTTCTTATCTTAGCGATAGTTTGTCTGAGGCCCGGGCGCTAACCTGGACCTTGAACATAGAACTTACCCCCGTGTATGCACTGGAGCCGACCGGTGCTTTTGGGGCTGATCTGTACGCTCGACTCCTCGACATGTTGGCGGGTGAAATCCAGGCCGAGGACGACGAGAGCTATATTCAGCGCGTAAGTATTCCCGGCAAACTCACAGGCAACACCGTGCGCTTGTACTCCGGCCAAGTGGTGCCGGTTATCCAACTTGAAAATCCACGCGGCATGTATGGCTGGAAGCAAAATGCGCTCATCGCCCAGGCTGCAGAAGCTGTCAGCGGTCGGTCAACGGCAACCGCCGATCTGAACACCATCCAGACTAACTTGCGCGGATTCCTCGACCGCATTTACTACGACCTACGCAACTTAGGCGTACTTTCAAGTGATCGAGCTCTCAATTTCGCGGCGACCAACGCATTCCAAGCCGCAATGGTGTTCTCAGAGGCCTTAGGCGGTGGTATGCAACTTGAATCCATCGAAACTGAAATGTCGCCATTTGCCCGCGCGGATTCCGATGCATGGGACGTAAAGATGAAGTTCTTCGATCCTGAAAACACTCGCCGGGCCCGTCGCGTCTATCGCTTTACCGTCGATGTCAGCGAATTGATGCCGGTCACCTTAGGTGACGTCCGCAGCTGGACGACGGCAAACTAAGAATTGGCAACCATGTTCCCCATTCAAGCGCCACCGGTGCGGAGGCCGGAAATCGTACAGCCGTCTTTGTTGGTTGATGTGAGCTCAGGCACGATTGAGCACCTGCTTGACGTTTATATGCACTTAACCCACGGGGCTAACTACAACGACCCATCCCCGTGGGTAAGTGCCTCATTTTCCCCGAGAAATAGGTCCAGATGAGTGCGGTCAAGAAGTCGATAGAGGGTGAGAATCCACCGCCTCGTGCGGCGTTGCCCAAAAAGGCAAAGTCGGAAAAGACCGTGTCGAAGGGAAAGGCGAAAGGCCCCTCAAGTGCGGCAGTGAAAAAAATTGGAACCACCGTTAATTCGGTCTCACATGATCAGCACCCCGGTCATTATGTGCACCCTCGAGGCCATAAATTGGGAGAAGACATGCGGGTGACCCATGTTTACGATTTTGTTGATGTCAATCACAACGGATCTGGTATATATGCACTAGCTCACTGGGCTAAATTTTTGGAGGTGCACGCAGCTTCGGTAACTGGATTTGCGGACGACAGGTCTATTGGGTTTATCCGCGGCCTTACCCAGCGCTAGGAATTTTCGTGCCTGATCTAAATACCCTGCCGGGGGTGCTCCGTTTGCGGGCGCTCACCCAAGGGGACCCGCGAGTGCTCACCGCCGTCATTGACGGCAGCCCGGTTATCACTCACCCATCATTTGATGGTGCTGACGTAACAGCGGTGCGGGGGTACTGGCTTGATGACCGTGAAGATTCAGAAGGTAGTACCGGTCACGCAACCCACATCACGAGTGTAATTTTTGGCCAACCCGGAAGTGAAGTACCGGGTTTAGCCCCGCGGGCTCGCGGACTTTTCATCGCATCGGGAGTTGATGATGACAGCGCCGAATCCGAGATCGGGATTGCGCGCGCTATTGAATACGCGCTATCGCAGGGAGCCCAAATCATCCATTGCGCTTTTTGTCACCCAAGCCAAACCGGACAAACCCAGTCCTGGCTCACCGATGCAGTGCGCAAAGCGGAGGAAGCCGGCGCGATAATTGTGGCGCCAGCCGGGAACGACTACGGCGAGAACTGGTGCTCACCGGCGGCTATGTCTACGGTGCTCGCGGTCGGGGCGCTCGCCGATGACGGTGCTCCAATGCATTTCACGAACTTTGGGTCACGATATGACGGTCATTCGATTATGGGCCCGGGCGAGAACGTCCTGGGAGCTAAGCCCGATGGTGATGTCGTAAATCAAAAGGGCACCAGTGTGGCGGCGCCGGTACTTACCGGCTTGATCACCGCGATTACGTCGGCTTTGGTGCAGGCTGGCCGCCCGCCTAACCCACAGTTGGTTCGTAACGTCTTGATAGCGACGGCGCGACCATGTACAGGGGCTGGGGCTGATCGGTGCATCGGTGGCGAGGTGGCTGTTGACCGTGCCCTTGCAGTACTTTTCGACGGGGTGGCTATCGCCTCATTCGC